>CAZFLF010000508.1:0-5534 GCA_964519825.1 uncultured Pirellulaceae bacterium
GGAATTGGCGGACGTTCCGGTGTGGGCGCCGAAGAGTTATTTCGGCAATCTTGGTGGCGGTACCGCCGCCGTCGAAGCAGCGGCCGCGGTCTCGGCGCTGGCGCACGGCGAAATTCCCGCTACGCTGAATTACGAAGTGTCCGACCCGCGCTGTCCCGTGAACGTCGCGGTGTCTCCGCGTTCGGCAAACCGCGAGCGGGCTGCGCTGATCCTTAGCCAATCGTCGACCGGTCAGACGGCAGCGATGCTAATTGCCGCGGTGTGATCAGGATCGTCGGCGACGGACTTCACGCGTCGAATGAGAATTCGCTCTTCGTGGGTCCGCCGATCCCTTCGGCAGGAGCCAGAATTTCAACCGGGGCGCCGATTGTGCCGGCGCCACCGTCGATTGGCACCAAAGTGTTCGGCATCATCTCGCACACCAACCGCCAGGTCTCGCGTTCGACTTCCAGAACATTGATCGTATCCTGCACTCGCTGGCGATCCCGTTTCATATGCGCTTCAGTCAAGCAGCGAAAGAGAAACAGATAGACCCCAGCCACCTTTCGCGTCAAATCGGACTCGTCGATGCGGACACCGGAGAGTAATTCTCCCACGATGGAACGACAACGGATTAGCGTCTCGATCGCCGGCTCATACTGTCCCTGTTCCCACAACTCCAAGGTCTGGCGCGCGTACCGAATCGCACCTTCGATGAGGAGCAGACGCAACTTCTGCGGCGTGGCCGTCAGGATTTGCGATTCGAGATACTGACGTGGGGAATCATCCATGATCGGGGGTGGTCCTTGCGCCAGTCTGAGATGACAGGAAGATCACGGACAGGAGTATTGAGCAGCGATCCCTTGTGAGTGTAACTTCCTGTCCTCGATCTTCCTGTCATCGTCCACCTGCTAACAGTTCCTCAAAGATTCGCTCGTGCTCGCCAACTGCCGCTTGGTCCTCAAAAGCTTCGCGGCCGGCGATCCGCAATCGCTCGCGCAGCACATGGCGACGGTCGGCATCACCAGCCAGCTCAACGGCAATCCTGACGTAATCGTCAAAGTCACGAGCTACGGTGTCGGTAACACCAATCTTCGTTAGACAAGCTGCTGTGTAGCGGCCGCGGTGAAACTCGGTCGGCAGGGTCACGACGGGTTGGTGTAGGGCGAGCGCGTCATAGGTCGTCGTGACGCCGCCAAAGTGCGACGGGTCGAGCAACACATCACAGGCCGCCAGGAGCGACTGATATTCGGGCTGCGCAAGCGGGTTCATCAGGACAACTCGCGAAGCGACGTCCGGCATGACGGCGCGCCACCGGGCTTGGAGTATCTCCGCGGCAAACCCATTCTGATCACGCGCCGCGACCACCACGCCGCGCGGGTCGCGACGCAGGATGTCCGCCAGGACCGCATCAAAATCTGGATGGAACTTACCGAGGTTTTGCACACAACCGTAGACGTGTTGCTCGCCAGACAGGCCGAAGTCATCGCGCGTTCGCGGAGATGGCGGTAAGACGACGGGTGTCTGGTACGTCAGCAAGGTCGAGGCCCGCACCAATCGCTCGGTATAGTGTTGCTCCGCGTCGGGCAACTCGACCAGCTCACTCGACAAATAAGCATCCACGTTCGGGATGCCTGTCGTGACTTGGATCCCCCAGGAAGTGATCTGGACCGGCGCAAGCCGCAGAAATGGCAGGAAATAATTCGTCGGATCGTTACCCACTTCCCAGTAATACAGCAGGTCGCAGTCGGCGTTACGAAGGGTCGCAACGATATGATCGAACCGTTCCGGAAAAGCCACCACGGCGACATCGTCGCGTCGCAAACCGTCTCGAATTCGCTTTGCACCGAGTTGGGAACACAGAACAATCAGTTCCCATCGTTCGCCAGGGAGTCGTTCGATGACACCGCCCAGCAGCTTGAGAAACGCCGTCTCATGCCGGGCTGTGACGACGAAACCGATGCGCGGCTTCCCACGCGGCCTTGTACGGACCTCAGCGAGACCTATTCGGGAAAAGTACGGAGCGTAAATCTTGGCGAACGCCGTTTTCAGTGATCGCAAGTTTCCGTCGAGGAACTGCAAGTTGTACGGGCACTCGGGCGCGTACACCGTCCACCTTGCAAACTCGAGTTGCCAGTCCATCGTCGCGACTGCATCCACGATCGTCGCGAAGTGTTCGCGGTACTCCTGTAGCTCCGCGCGGCTGCGGAACACCAGCGGACAGGTAGCTGCGGTGCGCAACGCATGTATGGGGTTGGCGGGATGTCGTTGGGCCAACTCTTGACACACCGCGTGAGCCTGTTCGACGTCGCCGATTTCCTTGAGCAGGTGACTGGTATTGAGCCAGGCATCCGTCGACTGTGCATCAAGTTCGATCGCTCGGCGATACGCCTCGACCGCCTCCGGCACTCGCACCAGCCGTTGCAGCGCGTTTCCGAGATTGATATACGATTGCGGATCATTCGGCCGTAGTTCGGCCGCTACCAGGTATTCGACATACGCGGTCTCAAACCGCCCCGACTCCAGCCACGAATTACCCAGATTCGCGTGGGCCTCCGCCAGCTGCGGATTGGCAGTTATGGCCAGTTCATAACAAGCGATCGCTTCCGCGAGTTGTCCTTGATTCTTCAGCACGTGTCCAAGATTTGTCAGCGCGATCGCATGTCGCGGCTGATGTTCCAGCACCTGTCGGTACGCCGCGGCCGCCTCGGCGAATTTGCCTTGCTCCTGCCGAGCCACCGCGAGATTGACATACGCGTCGAGGTCGACAGGCGTTTTCCGCGACAGTCTCTCGTACACGCGCTCCGCCTCGACCCAACGTTGTTGAGCGAGATACAGCTGCCCCAATTCGAACTGCACCGCAGGTACGTCGGGGCGAAGGATCGCCGTCCTTTCCACACAAGCCACGGCCCGTTCAACGCGCCCTAAATCGCGCCACAGCAAACCCAGATTGAAATGGGCTTCGGCGTAGTCAGGTTTCAGCCGGATCGCCTGCTCGTAGCACGCCGCAGCATCGTCGAAATTTCCCTGCTGTTTCAGGACCACTCCGCGCCGATTCAACTCCGATACCCGAGACATGAGGCAGTCGCTCCACTACGATCGTTCCGTTTGCAGCAGCTCGGTGAAGATCCGTTCGTGCTCAGAGACCGCGCTGGGATCCTCGAATAATGCATTACTGGCTTCGGACAGGCGGGTTGACAAGTCGTGGCGAAACGCCTGATCAGTACCTAATTTGACAGCGAGTTCGATGTACTGGTCCCCATTTGCGACAACGCAGTCCTCGAATTCCATTTTGCGGTAGCATCCCAACGTGTAGCGGCCTCGATGATAGGCCGATGGCAGGGCAACGATCGGCTTTCCCAGCGACAAGCCATCGTAGGTGCTATTCACACCACCAAAATGCGGCGGGTCCAACAAAACGTTGGCATGCTGAAGCAGACTCAGGTAGCCGGCCTGGTCAAGTCTTGGAAGGAAATGAATTCGGTGCGCAACGTCAGGCATACTGGCGGCGAATCGCTGGCGCAGCTGTTCCACCCAGTGGCCGAATTTGTCGCCCGTCAGGACCACCACTCCACGCGGATCCCGGCGCAGAATCCCGCTCAAGAGATTATCGAAATCGATATGAAACTTTCCGGGTTGCTGCGCGCAAACATACCAGTGCGCATCCGTCGGTGCGGCAAAGCTCTCACGACCGCGTAGCAACACCGGCAACTGCGTCCGATGACGATAAGTCAAGAGTGTTCGAGCCAACCACAACCGTTCCGTGTAGTGGTCTTGCGCGCTGATGGGTTCGACAAGTTCGTTCGATACATAGGCATCCAGGTTGGCGATCCCCGACGTAACCTGCACACCCCAGGAAGTGATCTGCACCGGCGCCAGCCTCAAGAACGGCAAGAAGTAGTTGGTCGAATCGGTCCCGACCTCCCAGTAATACAGCAAATCACAGCGTGCGTCCGTGATGGTTTGTGCCATCTGGTCGTAGCACGTTGGCAGCGGAATTACGCACAAATCGTCGCGGATGATCTCGGCTCGCACGCGCGGCGCACCGCGTCGGGAGCAGAATACGACCAACTCCCACTGGCGCGACAAGCGTTCGATGACACCGCGCAGCGATTTCAGGAACACTCCTTCGTGCCCTTCTGTCACGACGAAAGCAACTCGCGGCCGGATTCCTGGACCACGCCAGGACTCGACCCACGCGCCATATCGAGACAGAGTTAAATGTTCACGGAAGACCGCCGCATATGCCTCTTTGAGGGCCTTGGGATTGCCGTCAATGTATTGCAATTCAAATGGAAATGGAGGCGCGATGTCTAGGAGCTGAGCAAGCTCCAGTTCGAAGCTAGTCTGTCGAATCGCTGTGATTCCCTCGGCCAAAGTCTGGGTGAAGTCGTTCATGTCGCTGCGTAATTGGAAGACGGTCGGGCAGAGTGTTGCCACGCGCAGTTTCCGCAGCGGCTGCAATGGATCGAGCCGGATCAAATGTTGGTAACAGGCCGCGACCGCCGAGTATTGTCCCTCATCGGCCAACGCGGACGCGAGATGCTGATGGATTTTGGCGGAGTCGGGTTGAACGATGATCGCGCGGCGAAAACAGGCGACTGATTCAGGAAACTGTCCCAACTGTTTCAACCCCATACCTAGGTTGCTGAGAATCTCCGCTGAGCCAGGTTGCAGCTGCAGAGCCTGTCGGTAGCAGTCGATCGCGTCCTCAGGTCGTCCCAGATCGCGCCAGGCATTGCCGAGGTTGTTTAGCGCCTCGACAAACTGTGGCTGCCAGCGGAGGGCCCGTTGAAAACACTCAATGGCCGCACCGGCCCGATTGTCTTGGACAAGTGCAATACCGAGGTTGTTGTGCGCGGGTGCGAAGCGTGGATCGAGTTGGAGCGCTTCCTCGTAATACGGAATCGCTTCAGCAATCCGCTGTTGATCGCGGAGCGCGTTACCCAGGTTGTTTAACGCCTCGATGTACGTCGGGCATAAGTTTAGCGCCAAGCGATAGCACGCGACCGCCTCATCCCAACGCCGCTGCTCGGCATACAACACGCCGAGATAGTTATGCGGTTCGGCGGTGTTCGGTTGGACAAGCAGAGCCAGCCGATACGCGGATTCCGCCAACTCGGGCCGTTTGCGTTGGAAAAACTCCCAACCAACGTGCAGGTAACCGTGCCCATCGGTGTGTCCGAGTTTTCGCGCCTGCGTGGCGTGCTGGGCTGCCGGATCGAGCTGTTCGGCAGCCAGATATGCCAAGGCGAGGTTGTTATGAAACTCCGCGTTACCCGGACGAATCGCCACGGCCCTTTCCAGGTACGCAATCGCGGACACGAACTGCGACGACTGAAACTCCGCGAAACCCAACAGATGACAGGCTTCGGCGTGGCGCGGCTGAGCGGTCAGCACCTTCCGATACAATTGCCGCGCCACGTCCCGGTTTCCGGCCCGATGAGCCTCGGCAGCCTTCTCGAAAAGCTCCTCGCCGCGCGCGACAACTTGCTTTCGATCCAATCCGCGACGCTTCTGTGATCGTTGGATATTGGACATGATTGGTAGAGGTC
>CAZFLF010000509.1:0-5522 GCA_964519825.1 uncultured Pirellulaceae bacterium
CGAGGCAGGGTGCAGTAAACAGCGACGCCATACCCTAGCCGAGTTTTCGGACAGATTGCGATAGATGAATTGCGATGAAAATGGCATAAGTCCTTGCCCAGTAGAGTACACCCAGGAGGGCTCGAACCTCCAACCTTCGGTTCCGTAGGTCATTACTGGAAACGCAGTTCTCTATTGTATTTTGCGGCTCTTTTCACATGATTTTCGTCGCATTCCACGTCGCTCTCGGCGTTTCCACAGTTTCCAGATTTGTAGGTGTTTTCTTTACGGTGGCAAGGGTTCTGTGACAGTTCTGTGACAAACGCCACTTCCATCCCGCACACGAAATCCCGCTGATCAGCTATTCGTGCCGATTCGAGTAAGTGTCAAATACCTCCATCCAAAGTAAGCGTCCGCTGCATCCACAGCCAACTATGGATGCAGCGGACGCTTACCCGATTTTCGGAACCGCTTGGGCGAGGTTTGTCCCGCACGCATGTTGCTCCATGGACGAGCGCTTCGTCCGTTTCTGATCGCCCGAAATGCTAGGCGGGAGCGCTGACCGTTTCAGCAACTCGTTGATTCTGGGACAGCGCGATCAAACGAACGTTTTGCGGGACTGTGTGAAGTGCACTACGGTGGCCGCAAGCTAAATCGATGTTAATGATGCGCAGCCAGCGGCAGCTCACGATTGCTTCTACCTCTGGCGATTCTGGGAATGAGCGAGCATAGTTTGCAAAGCGCGTTACAGAACGTGCTATTTTGGTAGGCGCCACAGACGCAACGTCTTATCTCCGTAGCTGGCGAGAAGAGCATGCTTGCCATCCGGCAGAAAAACAGCATCGGTGGCAGTGGTCAATCCGACAAAGGACTGCTCGACCATCCCGGTCTCCAAATCCCATAACTCGGCCCGGTCAGCGCCTGCGATAATGGCTCGACGTCCAGCAGCGGCGTAAGCGACGCCATGAACTCCCTCCGGGATGTTGCCGAAGTGCAGGACCTGCTTGCCAGTCTCTGAGTCCCATAGCCGCGCTGATCCGTCTCCCTTATAGGCGCCGGATAAGACGTGTTGTCCATCGGGCGAGAAATCCACGGCTCGAACCATGGCCGTGTGTCCTTCGAGTTTATGAATCGTCTCTGCAGATGCTAAATCCCAGAGACGGAGTGTCAAGTCTTCTCCGCCAGCGGATACGAGCCGTTTGCCGTCGGGAGAAAAGGCGACGCCCATGATACCGGCCGTGTGTCCAAGCAACTTGGTTGTCTCTTTGCCGGTTTCGACGTCCCAAACTCGAATCGTTTTGTCCCAACTTCCCGAGGCGAGTCGCTTGCCGTCGGCCGAAAATGCCACGCCGCAAACGTTGTTCTCGTGTCCGGTGAAACTTCGAATCCTATTGCCTGTTTCGACATCCCAGATCAGCAGTTTCTTATCCTCGCCACCAGTGGCGACTAGTCGTCCGTCGGGGCTAATTGCCACGCAATAGGTCTGGCCGGTGTGCTCGATCAATCGCTTTGATTCCTTGCCCGTGTCCAGATTCCATAAGCGGACTGTACCGTCGGTCCCTGCCGATGCTCCCACCGAGCCATCGAGCGAGACCGCCAGGCGAATGGCGCCTTGCGTCTCGGTGTCGATCCGTCGGATCTCGCGAGCCGGCGTCTCGGATGTCCAGAGGTAGATCGTGTGTTTAGCCCCGGTTTCCTGACTGTCGATGGCGAATGTCGCTTCTGGCGGGTAGTTTGGAATCTCGAATTGATGAGAGACGATCCGAGCTCCGGGTGAAAGTTGCCGCAGCTTGGGATAAAGGCGGTTCAGCAGTCCGGGATAAAGATAAACCGCGACGACTGTGGCTTCGCTGAAATCCGCGCTGAAGAGGTCCGCTTCTTTGATGGTGACCAAATGATCGACCTTTGCTTCCTTAGCACGCTGCCGAGAAAGGGCCACGAGCGCCGGATCGAGCTCTATCCCGACTGCCCGACACTGGTATCTTTTTGCGGCTTCAATGACGATTCGACCGTCGCCGCTGCCTAAATCGTAAACGACGTCATCTTCGCCCACTTTTGCCACGGCGAGCATTTTCGCGACGACATCTTGCGGCGTCGGAACGAAAATGGCATTGGGAACACGCTCTCCAGAAGCAGTCAACTCAGCGCCGCCAGCAGGCGGAGTCCACTGCACGACGCTCGGCGGTGCAGGTGTAGTCATTTCCGATGGTTCCGCGACGTCGTAGCAGTACAACCGGTCGTTGTCACGTACATATAGTCGTCCGCCAGCAACGACAGGGAACGTCGCGCCCATCGAGTTGCGGGCCTCGGGAAGTTCGAAGTGCCCCTTCTCGGCATAGGCTTTTGGATTAGCTTCAACGAGGGCGACTGTCCCATCTGCCCACCGAACGTACAAATGCCCATCGGCGTACGTTGCCGCCGCTTTTCCAGATCCACTGCCGCGAGCGGCCCAAACACTCTTTCCATCGTCCACCTGGAAACATGACGGGATCCCGCCCATTCCAAATGCGAATAAATGATCGCCGACAAGCATCGTGCTGTCCTCGAAAGGATCAAGCGACTGCGGTACTAGGTATTGCTCTTGAAAGGCAATCTCGTCGTCCTTCCGCTTTAGCTTCACACGGGCGATACCGGTGCTATAGCCATTGCAGCACAACAAGCCATCGGCCAGTACGAGCGGCGTGTATGAGTTAGCGATGCGGCTTGAAACTCGGTCATATTGCCAGAGCAAGCGGCCGTCGTCGGCTGCGAATGAGGCGATCCCCTTCTCCAAGACGAGAAGATATTGCTTCAAACCGTCGGTCTCGAATGCCAGAGGACCGGCATACCCAGCGCGTTGCGGGTTTTCCATGAGCTTTTTCCAAATCAACTTGCCGCTGTGCTTATCCAGCGCAGCGATCGTTGCTTTAGAGCCGCCGGCCGTGCAAATGAGCTTATCGCCATCCACCAATGGGCGGTCGCAATAGCCCCAACTCCCGATTGTTCTGCCAAACTCATCCGGGTAGCTGATGCGCCATTTTACTAAACCAGTTGTTGCTTCAAGGCAGACCAGCCAGCCATTGTTCGTGAAGACATACACGCGGTTTCCATCAATCGTGGGCGTGCGCTGACTCAGCCATCGCATGAGCGGACTTTCCCTTACGGCTGAGCCGACTTGGGTGGCCCACAGCCTCTCTCCGGTGCTCTCATCGAGAGCGACAGCGTACTCGACCGCGCCATAGGTAGTGCTCGTGAAGATCCGGCCCCTTGTTACAGCAAGCGAAGCGATGCCGTCTCCCAAACCGTCGATGCGCCATACGAGCGGCGGTCCCTCGGCGGGCCATGACGAGCGGAGACCCGCATCGCTGGAGCGGTTGTCGCGCTGCGGCCCGCGCCACTGCGGCCAATGAGCCTGCCGCTCATACCCCGTGCGAGCAGACGCAGCGTCAACGGCGAATAGCGTATCGCGATTTGGCACGTATAAAGTGCCGTCAGCATAGACTGGGCTGCCGTAGATTCCGCGTGGATGCGAAATTGTCGCGATCGGTTCGCTGTCCTCGGAATCCGCGCCAAGCTGGAAGACCATCATGTTTCCATCCTCATCCCCGACGTACACTTTGTCGTCGACGATTAATGGAGTGCCCCAGATCGCAGCCAACGTGTCGTACTTCCAGTGGCGTTTGCCGGTTTTGGCGTCAAAACAATGAACCAAGCCAGAAAAATCGGCTGCGATCACGAGGCCTTTGGACACTGCAACCGAAGACACCGTGCGGTGCATTTCGTCTTCGAATTCTCTCCCGCAGTTCAAAAACTCCCAAACGAGCGCCGAGTTTGGATTAGGAACTACCTTCTCGCCGGTAGCCGGGTCAAAAGCACGCATCCGCCGGTGCGCCAACGGCTTGCCATCGCCGTTTACGGCTATCTCGGAGCTGATGTCGCCGCGCTTATTTGGATCGATGCAAACGAGTCGCCCCGGCCCCTCACCCTGCTCCGCGTCGCGCCCTGAAGCGAGATACACGCGGCCGTCATAAACTACGGCATTGGCAAACAAATCGTTGCGATTGCCTCCGCTACCCTGCTCACGCACGGACGCCTTTGGATTCACGTCGAACTCCCAAAGCACCGCTCCCTTTTCAGGATCGAACGCTCGCACCCAGCCGTCGCTTTGGGGCACGATTACTTGAACGCGACCGCTGATCTCGGCGATTGTCGGGCTGGCAACCTGAGTGGTAAGGATGTTAGCCCCCGGTGAATTGTCTTTCCAAAGCACTTCGCCCGTATCCTTATTCAAACACACCAAGCAGGGAGCATTCGGCTTGGGAATAGTAATGTGGTCTTCCGCAACGCCGTTAGCGACTGTGACGTAAACCCGGCCGTTCCAAGTGGGACCGATCGAGCAAGGACGTGGTGGTCCCATCAGCGGCATGTGCAGAAACACATCGAACTTCTGGACCAGATCCAGCTTCCAGAGTTCACGGGGTTCTCCCTCTCCGCGAATCAACGGGCCAATGTCCAGGCAGAGGACCTCGGCACGATTGGTCGTTATCCAGAGTCGATCGCCTTCAACGAGCGGTGAGCTTCCCAGTCCGGACCACCCCGGATCGTGGACGCGATTGGCAAGTTTTGGTGAAACGAATTCGTAGACCTGCTTGCCATCCCTAACGCGGAAGCATTTCAGCAGGCTCTGGTAATCCCCGAGATTTTTAACGCCGGATCGCATGTTGCCAGAGCCGATCCAGACCAGACCTTCCGAGACGACTGGAGATGAGAAGGAGCTAAGGCCGAGCGGTGCCGACCAGCGAATGCTGCGCGGCCCATGGATCAAGCGACCATCGCGATGACGCTCCTCGACATTCCACAGCACCGGCGCGCCGCTCTCTGGACTCACAGAATTCCGCGTGCCGTCGCGGCCTAGCATGGGCCATTCGGCCGCACTGCACAACTGGCCGAATGACACACAGGCAAGTGCGATGGTTGCGGCGACAGTTGAAAGCGTCGTTGCCAAAGAGCGTTTCATAATGCGTTTTCCTGAGGCTTGTTCGATGTGCCGCAGTATAGGCTGTTTGGTCCTCCAGTACGTTGTTTATTCGGCTGTCTATGGTCGTCGTTGGATAGCCAAGAAACCACAATCTGCAAATTGGGAGTTTCCTATGCGCCGCCGGGCGCGTCGGTCAAATCGTCAGTCACATCGATCGACGCGATTTTAGAAATAGCCTGCAAAGTGCGGACGAATAATCATTGCTCGGGGCAGTTGGCGTAGGCTGAAAGATGGTGAAATCATAGCTCGTCGCCATCGCAGTAATTGGGCTGCAAATTCGACAATTGAAACTGACGTAATCGTTATCTCATCCACTTGGAGCCATCCGGACCTCAAAAAGAAGCAACCAAAGGTCAAAAAGACCTGTGCTCTATCATCGCCCATGTAGCCGGACCAAGAAGATGAATCGCGCGTTAGGATTTGCTACATGAGAAGCCTTTTTTGACGACGATTCTGTGACACGCGTTTTGGAAAATCGTCGTAAGAGAGTACACCCAGGAGGGCTCGAACCTCCAACCTTCGGTTC
>CAZFLF010000510.1:0-5514 GCA_964519825.1 uncultured Pirellulaceae bacterium
CAGAATTCCGGCCAACGCGTAACAGTCGCCGTGCGGAATCGGATCAAACTTGTGATCGTGGCAGCGCGCGCACGTGAGAGTTTGCGCCAGGATACCTTTGCTTATAACGTCAAGTTGCTCGTCGATGACATCCATCTCGAGCTGCTTCTTGTCTTGCTCTTCCAGGTTCGTATTGCCCAGCGTCAGGTAAGTCGTCGCGATTAACTGCTGTTCGCGATCCGTGCGGGTTTCAGCGGGCAACAAGTCGCCAGCAATTTGCTCGTGAATAAACCGATCAAACGGCCGATCTTGGTTAAACACCGCAATGACGTAATCGCGATAGCGCCAGGCTTCTTTGAATACAAACCCACGCAGCGTTATCGACTCGGCGAATCGTGCCACATCGAGCCAATGACGCCCCCAGCGTTCTCCGAATCGCGGCGTTGCGAGCAAGCGCTCAACCAACCGCGCGTAGGCATCCGATCCGGGATCGAGGATGAACTCATCGATCTCTTCGACGGTCGGCGGCAGACCGATCAAATCCAAATAGAGCCGGCGGATGAGCACTCTCCGGTCGCTCTCGATCGACGGACGCAATTGGCTCGCTTCCAACTTGGCTAGAATGAAACGGTCGATGTCGGTGCGCGGCCAACCTGTATCGCGAACAGACGGAATGGTCGGAAAATGCACGGGACGATAGGACCAGTGCTGACGCCCGGCCTCGATATCAATCGTCATCGAATCCTTGGCAGCCGCTGAGTTTTGTCGTGGGTCGGGAGCGCCGATCGCCACCCAGCGTTCCAAATTCTTTATTACTTCGTCAGGTAGTTTCCCCTTCGGCGGCATTTCGTAGTCGCCGCCGTAACGAACCGCCTGGATCAATAGACTCTCGTCCGGCTTGCCCGGAACAATCGCGGGACCGCTGTCTCCACCCTTGTTCCAGCCCCCGCGCGTGTCCAGCCGCAACCCACCTTTGGGTTTCTGCTCGCCATGACATTCGTAACAGTGCTGGACCAACACCGGACGCACGTTCTTTTCGAAGAACTCGATTCCCACAGGATCCGGTTCCGCGGATTTGGCGAAGCTAATTGCCAACGCGCCAAGCAGCAATGCCAAGACGGCTGAATTCTGAAGGTGTCTCATCAACCCATGCATAGGTAATCCCGACTCAAGAACCTGACTCGCACTAGGTCGAAGCCCAGTGTAACAGCGGTTTGCCGCAGTTCCAGGGTCTAAGACAGACCCACGTGTGATGGACCACGAGCACGGATCGCGCTACCCGGCGTCGACGGCTCGGAACAAAGTGCGCAGCTCTTCCTCGACATCTTCAGATGTGGCTACTGTTTGTGCTATTTCCGCGCGCAGCAATTCGCGGCACCGTTTGCGCAGGCGGTGTACGGCGACTTTGACGGCCCCCTCGGTCATCCCCAGTTGCGACGCGATTTGATCATAGGAAGCGCCAGTGTCGCCACCCAAGTGCGGCGCGAGTTGTTCAAACAGCGCAAGCTTATCGCTGGCGACAAATTCCCCGCGCAACCGGGCCACGGTTTTGTCGAGCAATGCCGTGGCCCAGCGCCGCTCAAAGATGCGCTCCGGCGTGAGATCATGCGACGGCTCGTGGAGATACCGTTCTTCTCCCTGGACGAAGTCGAACGACAACGTCTGTCGATCACCGCCGCGTTTCACCGCTCGCGCATGACGCGTTTGATTGGCCAGAAAATGCTGGAGGGATGCGAGGAGAAACGAACGAAACCGGCCGCGCGTCGGATCGGCCAATTGCAATCGCTCCTTCTCCAATAGTTCCGCGAAGAAAGATTGAGTGAGATCCTGGGCTTCGGCCGATTGATGTCCCTTGCGTCTCACGAATGCGTATAGCGGATACCAATAGGCTTCGCATAGTTCCGCCAGGGCCTGTCGCGACTCGGGCGTTGAATCGCGCCCCGCGGCGGCAACCAGCGTCCACCGTGTCGTCGCGAAAACAGGTGAGGCATTGGAGGTCATGGGAATCCTGCCAGGAACTACCGAATCGGTGTTTTGCCGAGCAGTCGTCGCAACAAGCCAATCTGGCCGGCGTGCATCATCTCGTGGGCGGAGCAAAAGAAGACCGCGCCGATTTTTGTGTTGAACACCGCGTGTGGTTCATCGACGGGCGTATCGAGATCGGTGTCCGAATATCCGGCCAATTCCGCCATGGCCTGCTGATGAATCCGAGCCAGCACAGCGCGAATCTCCTCCGGCGTCGGGTTCTGGGCCGGATCCGGATTGGGGGTGGTTCCTTTGCTGAACTTTTTGCGAAAGTCCGATGACATCAACTTCAGGTCTTCCTCGCGTCGGCCGCGCAGACGAAACAAGCACAATCCGTATTGTGCCATTGCGAGATGGGAGACTTGCCAGGCGACATGCGTTACGCCTTCCGTTGGCGTGCGGAACCAGTCGGCGTCGGCGACGTCCGCGATCAACCCCAACATGTACTTGCGAGCAAACTCAACTTGCTTGACGGCAATTTCCAGATTCGTACTGGTCGACATGAGCCATTCCTTCCTCGGAACATATGCGGTCAATCACCAGAATAACACAAGCCATCCGGGCATTCTCTGGTCCCCTCGCCCCGGTACTCCGGGGAGAGGGCTAGGGTGAGGGGTCTAAGTTGCCTTCGTTTTCCCCTCACCCCAACCCTCTCCCCGGAGTACCGGGAGAAGGGGGCCAGACAGAGGCCTGTCGAACCAGTGCTTCGATTGATGGGTTCTCGCCGCTCGTCAGGACTCGCCCTTCCTGGAACCTCACCCGTGCTTCAACTCTTGTTGAGCGGACTACGAGGAGACCGGTCCGGATGCCACGCCTTGTGGCTATGGCGCGGCCCAACGAAGATGGTCGTTCGCACCCTACCCATTAACCAATCACGATTGCCAACGAGATCATGACTGACTCTTTGTACAAGATTTCCGGCGGCTATGTTTACGACCCGCTGAATGGCATCGATGGCCAGGTCCAAGACATTTGGATTCGTGACGGAAAGATCGTAGCTGCGCCGACGGAACCTGACACGCGTCCGACCCGGGTACTGAACGCGGCAGGTCTGGTGGTGATGCCTGGCGGGATCGACATGCACTGCCACATTGCCGGGCCGAAGGTCAACGCAGCCCGCAAGATGCGTCCCGAGGAAAAGCGTAAAGCCACACCGGTCATGCGTACTGCGAACACACACAGTGGCACGATGGGAAGCGTGCCCAGCACGTTCGCCACGGGTTATAAGTACGCGGGGATGGGCTACACCACCGCATTCGACGCCGCAGTTCCACCGCTCAATGCACGACATGTGCATGAGGAGTTCGAGGACACGCCGTGCATTGACAAGGGATTCTATGTCCTTATGGGCAACAACCATTATGTCATGCGGGCGCTGCAGGATCGTGAGCCGGAGCGGTTGCAAGCGTTCGTTGCCTGGCTGCTCGGCGCCGCGAAGGGATATGCGGTCAAAATGGTCAATCCCGGCGGCGTCGAAGTGTGGAAGCATCACGCGAGCGGAAACGTCCATACGATTGACGAACACGTCGACCATTACCGTGTCACGCCGCGCGAGATCATTCGCGGATTGGCAGCAGCGGTCGACGATCTGAAGCTGCCGCATTCGGTCCACATTCACGCTAACAATCTTGGCATGCCTGGAAACTGGCGCACAACGCTGGAGACGATGCGAGCACTCGAAGGGCATCGCGGCCATTTGACGCACATCCAGTTCCACAGCTACGGAGGGGGCGACGAGGATGAAGACACCTTCAACTCGCAGACCCAGCCACTGGCCGACTATATCAACTCGCACGACAACCTCACCGTCGACGTCGGGCAGGTTATGTTCGGCTCGACCACAAGCATGACGGGTGATGGACCACTCGGTTACTACTTGTCCAAGATCTACGGCACGAAGTGGTTTTCCGCGGATACCGAACTGGAGGCCGGTTGCGGTATCGCGCCAATCAAGTACCGCAACAAGAGCATGGTCCACTCTTGGCAATGGGCCGTGGGGCTCGAGTGGTATCTGCTCGTCAACGATCCGTGGCGCGTCGCGATGAGCACCGATCATCCGAACGGTGGCTCGTTCTTGGCCTATCCGCAAATCATTCGCCTGCTGATGGACTCAACATATCGCCGAGACATCCTCAAAACGGTGCATCCCAAAGTCGGCGAGCAATCCGTGCTCAAAGATCTGGATCGTCAATACACGCTGAACGAGATTGCGATCATTACGCGCGCCGGCCCGGCCAAGATGCTCGGCCTGAAGCACAAAGGACACCTCGGCCCCGGCGCAGACGCCGACATCACGATTTACTCCCCGCACGAGAATAAGGAAATCATGTTCGCGCTGCCCAAGTACGTGATCAAATCGGGCCAAATGGTGGTCGAAGACGGCGAGATTCGCGATCCACTTCAAGGCAAAACCTTACATGTCGCACCCGAGTTCGACCGGAATGTCGAGACGGACATCGCCAGTTGGTTCGAACAGTATTACTCGATCCGCTTTCGCAACTACCCGGTCACGGACAGCTATCTCCAAGAAGCCGAACAAGTACCGTGCGGTTGAAATGCGGCGAAGATGAACCCGGTGGCGGAATGCTGTCGTACTAGGAGACGCCCGCGGGGTTGAAGTATTCCGGTTCCTGTCCTCCGCGCCACTTGATGCTGCAGCCAATGCTCGGTCGCTGTTCTGCGGGGACGGGCTGTCCGGCAAGCACGCAATCGACGGCTCGACGCAAGTCCGCTCCCGTCACCGGAACGCCGTTACCTGGGCGGCTGGCGTCAAACTGCCCGCGATAGACCAGCCGCTGGCGCTTGTCGAATAGGAAAAAATCGGGGGTGCAAGCGGCGTGGTACGCTTTGGCGACCGACTGATCTTCGTCGAATAAATAAGGAAACGTGTAGCCACGCTCCTCGGCCTCGTGGATCATCCGTTCCGGCGAATCGTCTGGATGCGATGCCGTGTCATTGGAATTGATCGCGACGACGGCTGCACCGCGCGCTTGATAGTCGACGGCGAACCGGGCCAGTTCCGCCGCGAGGTGCTTCACGAATGGGCAGTGGTTGCAGATGAACATCACTACCAGCGCAGGCTGGTCGCGAAACTCGGCGAGCGACAACGTGCGCCCGTCCACATTAACAAGCTGAAAATCAGGTGCCTGCATGCCGAGTGGTAACATCGTACTGGCGGTCTTCACCATGAGTGGCGTCTCCCCTATGAGGTTAGCTGGCTTCTGCAGCCCTAAGTTCGCGTTTCGCAGTTTTGGAATGCGGTGATTCATCACCCGCTTGGGATTCTTACTTAGAAGTTACGCTTTGCAAAGCATACAGATTGATTGTTCGCATACCATCCGGTTGCAGAACACCCACAAATAAATCCGAAATCCTAAAGCTCTGACAAGTCGCAGCATTCCAAAAGTGCGAATCGCGAACGAAGAGGACTCGTGTAGGACGGATTTCACTCTATCCGGTCCCCACATGGCTCAAAATGAAGCATTCACTCAGATGCGAATGGTGTTTTGG
>CAZFLF010000511.1:0-5498 GCA_964519825.1 uncultured Pirellulaceae bacterium
AGCCTCGCCCTCCCGAATGACATCCCTCATTCCACAATTGACAGACCACCAAACTTTCCAAGCGTCCCGGGTCAGTCGCCCCAACCGTAGCGCAAGATGCAGTACAGCGTACTGATCAGGTCCTTCACGCCGATTTTTTTCCCCTGGGCGTAGCCGCGCGGGTTGTAGCGGATGGGAACTTCCTGGATGCGGTATTGGCGCCGTGCGATCTTGGCGGTGATTTCCGGTTCGAACCCGAACCGATGCTGCTTCAATTCAATCTCGCGCAGCACATTTCGGCGGAATGCTTTGTAACAGGTCTCCATATCGGTGATCTGCATACCGTTCAGCCAATTTGACAAGGCGGTCAGCAGCCGATTGCCGAAGTGATGGATGCGCGACCCGTCCCGTCCGCGTCCGTTCAGGTACCGAGACCCAAATGACACATCGGCATGGCCCATCAAGATTGGACGGATTACCGCGGGAATGTCGCGCGGGTCATATTCGAGATCGGCATCTTGCACGATCACGATATCGCCCGTCGCGGCTGCGAAGCCGGAACGCAGAGCCGCCCCCTTTCCCGCGTTCTTCTCCTTGAGTATCAACTGCAACCCCGGCGTGCCACGTATTGTCTCCAGCCAACCGCGGGTGCCATCGGTGCTGCAGTCGTCCACGACAATGATTTCCGTGGTGAAGGGGAGTTGCCGCACTTCCTCGATGACCTGCAGAATCGTCCGCCGCTCGTTGTACACCGGGATCACAATAGAGACCTTGCAATCGACCAACACCGGTCGGTTGCTCGACATTTTGCTGCCGGAAGCGGACCGTGCAGGGGCGCTCGGCGGCGGCGAATCGGCACCGGTGTCGAGTTCGAAATCTCCTCGGTCGAGATCCGCCCAAAGCTGATCGATCTGTTCCAACGTCGCTTCCACTCGAGTCACGACGTCAGGCGTCGTGACAAAAGTTGGTGCGGCGGGATCGGTAGCAGTGGACAAAGGCATTGTTTGGTTCATGACGGACTCTCGGTGGGTGTCTGTTCCACGCGCGCGGGAACGGAGGTGAAGCGGGGCTGGCTTGGTCGTTGCGGCAAGGCCGGCCAAGTCACGCTGCCGGTCTGTTTCTTATTGGTAATGTCACGCAGTTCGGTCGCGATGTAGTCGGGGCTGCTTGGATCGCCGTACTTCGTCGTACGCCCCCAGACCTGCGCGACTTCGTCCTGATAGAGGAGCGTCCAGTAGGAGTGGCTACGGAACATGGCGTTGACGGAACACGATTGACCGCGCGACACCAGCACCAGATCGGGTTGGCCGTATTCGAGGATGCGGGTCGGATCAAGCGGTGGCGAATTGCGGCTGCGATAACGCGGCTCGAGGTCGGAGATCGCGAAATCAAAGTGCATGTCGAGCAGTTCCTGCGGGTAGCAAGTGCGGAAGCGTCCGTCGGCATGCACCAAAATGCCCGGCCCGTCCGGAGTCTTCTGGCCGAAGGCCGCCAACGCGTATTGCGCCCAATTGAATGTGACGACCATCTTCCCCTGCAGATTGCGGTCGGCGATGTATTGAAACGCCGACACTGGATACTCGTTGCGTTGGACCGGCATGTCTGACAACCGGGAGGAGAGCTGCAACCCAGCGATGGCGAATGCCACCGTAATCGTGACGCCGAATGCCCATTTCCAGACGCGCGGCATCGGCGCCGACGACGGTGTGTCATCCGTCACAATGCCAAACCGCCGCAGTGCCGCGTCAACATGCGGCGCCATCCAAAACCCAAACGCGATGGCAAAAAAGGGGATGTGCCGGCGATGAGCCAATGCTTGCTGCAATGTGCAGGTCAGAATCAGCAGTTGGGTAAAGTCGCGCGGGCGAGTGCTGGTAAACAGCACTACCAGCCAGCCAGCGACCAGCAACCAGAACGGCAACATGTACGGTGATAGCAGCTCGGGCGACCGCCATTCGATAATCTCCGGACGCGGCGCTCCCAATTCACGATACAGGCCGATGTGAAGTCCGGGGCCGTACGGGTTGAGAAACGTCACTAGCAAGACGGCGACGATCATCATGGCGAATCGCTTGAGCAATCCCGTCGATTCGTGGCCGCGCTGAGCGATTGCTTCCAGACCTCGACCCGCCAAATAGGCTGCAAAAATTGCGATTCCCGCAATGAAGCCGCCGTGAGAGTTGATCCACATGACGAAGATGACCGGAATCAGCCACAACCACTTGAGGCGCCGCGGCGAATACGCCAGCGGTGATGAACCGGGGAGCGATTTCGGCCAAGGTAGCCACCAGCTGCCCTGCCAACCCTCGAAGCAGTAAGACAACACTGCCAGCATCAGGGTGTACGAAACAAACGTCAGCAGCTGCGGTCGCAAGCACCAGAAGTAGGTCAAGTTCACCGTCACCAATAGCGTCACGATGCACAGGCTCATCGTCGACACTTTCTGCCGGCGAATCTGCATCACCATGACGGAGACACACGCGAGGCCGAGGAGACACTTGGCAAACAACATCCCGATTGGGCCGAGCGAATTCATTCCGGTCGCCTGCAAGAACTCCGCCAATAATTCGTGGTTCACCCACGGATACCCCGCGGCGGTATACGAATAGGTTGTTGTGGCCGGCAGACCAAATTGCAGGGCGTCACGCGCGTACTCGACATGGCCCCACAAATCGGGATCGGGCATGTTCGGAGACAACGCCACGGCGACTGCCAAAAATGTGCCGACGTATAGCAATCGATCGGGCCAACTTGTCGCGGCGCGCGGAGGCTGAGACGCTACGGTGGGATGCTGAGGCATGTCGTTGGGGATGAAAGTCAGGTGTGAAATGACTGGCGTGTGACTCTGGGAACCGACACGAACGACTTGTCAACTATAGGTCACTTCCGCGGCGTGCCCCGGGCCGAAAGAACCGGCAAGATTGGCACAACCGGATGTCCCTCACGCCGCGCCTTTGACTTCGCGAAGGTGACTCGAGCGGGTCTGATTGCAGCCTGAGGGCTCGCGATACATATCCTTTCGTTGGATTTCTTGTTTTGAGCGAATTAAATGATTTTGTGTTGTAGCCTCGATACAATTCCGCAATGTCCGAGGTGACACGCATCCTATCGCAAATTGAGTCCGGCGATCCGTCCGCCGCCGAGTTACTGTTGCCGCTTGTCTGTTTAGCGACATACTTTGCCGCATCGAATCAGGAGACATGCCATGCGATTAGCGATATCCAAACCGAAACGCGCGTTCACGCTTGTCGAGGTACTGGTGGTAATCGCGATCATCGGCATCCTCGTGGCGCTCCTTTTACCGGCGGTGCAAGCCGCGCGGGAAGCGGCGCGGCGGATGTCGTGCCAAAACAACCTGAAGCAGATTGGAATAGCCCTGCATGCGTTTCACGACAAAGTAGGTCGATTCCCACCGGCCCATTCGCAAGACCCTCGTTCAATCCAGAACAACTACGGGCAGCCACCGCCACCCGACGACAGGTATTACTTCAGCTGGATGAGTCAAATTCTCCCGCAAATCGAGCAGCAAAACGTCTATGAACGAGTTCGCTGGAACGAGTGGCCTTGGCCGAATGGAGCCAATGGGAGTTACGCCAATAGTGTGAGAATCCCAACTTATCGTTGTCCAAGCGATATTCGCACTGAACCACTGATTGTGTCATTTCCACCAGATGTCCCCATTGCTCACACGAGTTACCTCGGCGTAAACGGCACTGACCAATTCAGTTTTGACGGAATTCTGCACGTTAACTCAATGGTCCGGATGGGCGACATCGTAGATGGAACCAGCAATACATTACTAGTCGGTGAGCGGCCACCCAGCTACGACCTCCAAGCAGGGTGGTGGCTTGCCGGCAGCGGCTGGTTTCCATGGTTCGGTGCCGTTGATGTGGTACTAGGCAGCAACGAACGAATTGCAATCAACGCTGCGAGCACACCTGCCGGACCACAGTCGAAGTATCAACCTGGCAGCGTCAGTTACGAAGAGCTTTATGGCTGGGACAAACATGCATGGCACTTCTGGTCGTTTCATCCGGGGGGCGCGAATTTCTTATTCGCCGATGGGAGTGTTCGCGGCGTTAGCTATACCATACCCGAGGATGTCCTGGGTAAGTTAGCCACCTATAAAGGCGGAGAGGCAGTCAATGGAGAATATTAACTTGTGTCCGAGAAGGCCGTTTCTCCGACTGGCGAGTGTGATATTGGCGGCGGCCATTGTGGTCCCAGCAATGATGCTTGCCGGTTGCACTGCGCATGAGGAGCAAGACAAGAAGAAATCCATTCTCCCTGCCAAACTCCCGCCACGACCCGCAAAGAACCCTGAATAGAGTCTCTTGGCATTTAAGCTCAAATCGGGAACTTCGTCCGCGCCACATCGTCAGCAATCCCAGCCAAGATTGCGTCAAGATCCGATTGCCGAGTGCGAAACTTCACCGCGTGGCGATTCCGCTGGGTATCCGTCCCGGCTGTCCTGGTTGCCTTACGGGAATCGCCCTCTACCGGTTCAACGTTGCGAGACCTTGCTGAATAACAGCGCGCCGGAAGGTCCGCCGATCGGCTCAAATCCTGCCACCGGCCGAAGACCATTGATTCGGCAACAATAGTGCTGAATCCGCCAGCCTCCCCTTCTCCCTGCTGATTATTTAAATAATTGACGATGCGAAGCACGTCATTCGATGTGCAGAAGCCGTCGCCATTCGCGTCGTAATACGGCAGCGAAGAGTTGCTAGAACGGTCATCCGGAAGCTGGCCACCGGAGCCGAGAATCGTAGGGTTATTGAGTTGATGTATGGACCAGGCCGCAGAATCGCACGGCTCACCCAGTGTGCGAGATTGCACACCGTACAGAGTTTAGAGCGGCTATCGAGACCGACCCCACGCCAGGCAGCGCCGTCAACGCGGTTCACTGGACGCTTAATTTGTTCTTTGATAAATTATGTCGCGCTGAGTCATGGACTTTTACATAGAAGCGCCGGGCCTAATCCTTATGCTCAATTTCGATGGCTCCGGATAATGAACTGGACGATCAGATCGAAGGTTGGCTCAAGACTTTGGGAATGAATTGCTATGCCAATGGGATCTGCTGGTCTTCCAGTACCGCCATCAGTCCAGCCTGGTCAGCGCCGACCACATTGCATGATTTCTGGGCTATGCGACCGCCGAGGTCGTCGCCGCACTAGACAGCCTGGAATCCTCAGGGCTCGTCGAGCGTTCGCGGGTCTCCAAGGAGTGTGCTTGTACCAAGTGACCGCATTGGCGCGGCGTGACGCCATGGAGCGGCGAATATCTCGTCCGGCTACTTCGGAGGCCCCGGTGTGCCTGGCCTGCCTCACGCGAAACCAAAAACCTATATAGACTAACTTGGATGGATACGCCGTCTTCATTGATGCGAGACTTGGCCCGGCGATTGCTAGCTGTGGAAGCAGCGCGCCAGAGCGCCACCGGTGCGCACGTGCATGAAGCGGTGCGGGTCTGTGAGAAGCTGCAAATCTCCCTGACACGATTCGCCGGTTCAGACG
>CAZFLF010000512.1:0-5498 GCA_964519825.1 uncultured Pirellulaceae bacterium
CAGATACATGTCCCGGCTGGCCTTCGCCGGAGCCGTTTCACGACCGTCGATCGCGGCGAAGGTGCCGTCCGGTCGCCGCAGGAGGATGAAACATCCGCCGCCGATCCCCGAATTATGTCCGTCAACGACTCCTAACGTCAGCGCCGCGGCCACGGCCGCATCCACCGCGTTGCCGCCGCGGCGCAGGGCCATCACTCCGGCGTCAGTTGCCAACGGATGCACGGTGGCGACCATTCCGTGTTCGCTACGCGCCACTTCAGCCAGGCAATTCGGTGAATCCGACACGGTTACGGCGATTGACAAAGACACACACCAATTCACGATCGAACGACACCAACACTTCATATACCGCTCGCGGTCGCCCCTTAGTCGGAGTGGTTACCACCAGCGAATTTACGCGTTGGCCCGGATGTTCACCCAAGTGTGTACGTGTGGATTACCGCGGAAATACCAGACCATTGCCGGCCCTTCCACCATCCACACGTCCCATACGCCGTCATTGCCGATGTCTTGATTCTTGTAGTAAGAGATGTGCAGGTTGTCGAATCCGTTCGCCTCGACAAGCTTCATCGACTCCGCACGGTCCTTCTCACGGAACGGCGCCAGCAAGTCGCTCATGACTTTGCGGGCCAAATTCTTTTGATCGGCGGAGAGATCGCTGAATGGCAACCCGGACAATTCCTTCTTTCCAGCCAGTTTGACGGTCTCAGTCCCTTCTTCAGGACGCGCTGTGCCGAGCAAGGCGGTTTCGCGTTGCTTACCGCCGAGTGCTTGGAACAATTCGTTGGCGCGTTTGGCCTGGTACCAATACACGTTTCCTTCGTGGTCGGCTGGTTCATTGAATCCTTTGTTGGCATGGCCGTAAAAAATCGGTCCACCAAACGCCGCGCCGTCCACCGAGTCGCCGTCACACCGCCGCGTGACGTGACGACCGGACAGCACGAACTCAAACTTGCCGGTACCCGGCTGGCCGAATAATGCAATCGCACAATCGTGGAAGCCGCCGTCGTGATCGACTTGGTCCATCACGATTTTGGCGTACTCGGGGCTGTGGAGGCCGAGGAAAATCTCCTCGAGCAGTTTCTGCTGGTCTTTGTTGAAATCTTTACCGATGCGCAGCTTCGTGATGAACCAGTTGTTGTCGACCTTCTGCCGCAAGGGATCGTCGAACTTAAACGCGCACTCCTTCTTTTGCTCCTCGTTCAAGCTCTTGTACAGTTGGGTCACCAGAGTTTCCGGTTGAGATGATGTGGCAGGCTTTTCGTCCGCCAGCACGCGACCGGCACTCCCCAGCACGAGCGGCGCGGCGACTCCGGCAGTGGTAACCTTGAGGAAATCACGGCGGTCCAAGTCTCGATCACAATCGGGGCAACGATGCGGCGTGGACATGAGATAGTGCTCCGTGCGGGCAGGATTGGCTGGATTGGGGGGCGGGCGCGTGCCCGTCAACGATTGGGCCTCTTGTACCATTGTGCGGCATTAGAGCCAACCGTATGCGGCGATGCAACGCTCGCCTTACCGCCGGATCAACTCGGAAAAGTTCTTGCGGTCGGCATAGCGATTGGCGCGAGCGTTGATCCGGGCCTCCTCGCGCAATTGCTCGAACGACTTGCTCCGATCGAGTAGACCGAGATCGTACGCCAAGTGGTCCGCGTACCCTGGCAACAACACTCGCGGATCGTAGAGATTCAAGCCGCCGGGACGCAGCCGATTGATATGCTGCACGATGTTGCTGGTGCAATTGTTCGTCAGCGAGTCATAGAACTCCGGTTCGCGATACAGCTTGTTCACTCGATTCATGACATCGACAAACAGCTCGCGCGCCTGCTCCGGCGTCGCCCGCGTGCGGTAGAGATAGACGTCCGCACCGCGATACTTGGTTCGCCGTACCAGGACGTCCCGCTCGTCGGCGACAACGTACATCAGCTCGAACTGTCGCATGGCACCCAGCACGGCCGAGTACTTTTCTTCTTTTTCCCGCCGTGCTTCCACCGACACACTGACGTAATCCCCCCCTTCAAAACCGAAACTGAGCAGTGTGTGCGCCAGACTGGGTGCATCCTGAAATGGCACCACCACGAAATCGACTTCGGTAATGCGGTCCAGATCGAAGGTCTTGTCGTAGTGCTTGACGACGTATTCGTCGTCGGTTCGATAGGTGCAGTGGCGGATGTTGTGGACCTTCACTCGGTCGCCGTCGATCTCTGCATATGCCAACACGGCCAAATCGGGTGCCCAATCGCGATTGTTGGAAGGGAGCAGCCAATCAGCCGCAGCCAACGGCTTGGTAGAGTTCGACATAGTGCCCGAACTGCGATTACTAAATGCATGGCAACCAGTCGTCGCCGCCAATAGCAACAGCAGGCCGCTGGCCACGAGCCAACGACGGACAAGACGACCGCGGCTTGCGCAAATTCGAACCATAGGTTGATCGGTCTGCTAGCAGACGCCAAAGTTGCTGAGGGTAATTACCTGCGATTGGCATCTAGTGCAAGATTGGTTTGGATGCATTGCGCATCACCGCATCACTGCCGCATGCCTCAGGCTTGGCGCTATGGTCTTCGTGGTCGCGTCGGATGATCAGATCGCTTGCTAGTAGCACCCTGCTGAGTAGCCGCGCATCGTAGCCGTGCAAATTTGGTAAAAAAATCACTGGTAAAAACATGGCGGCAGTCAATTAACCGGCACGATTTTATTACCCATCATGTTTTTACCCTTCTTTCACTTTGGCTCGCGAACACAGTGCACTGGATTAACTCACGGGAGAAAAACAGATGAATGATCGAGAGGGAGATCTTCAAGTTCTGGCAGCGCTGGCCCAATACGGCTCGGACCTCACGAAACCGCATCACACGATCCATTACTTTTACTTTGCGACCGAACAAGAGGCCCGCGCCGTCGGGGCCAAGTTGCAGGGGGAAGGTTGCCAAAAGATTGACGTCAGCCCCGCGCCGGTATCGTGGTGGAAGCGATTGTTCGGACCTAAAGAATGGACATGCGTCGCTGAAACCCACGCCGTCCCATCCGAGGCGGCGGTCTTTGCCACGACCGATAGCTATAACCTGCTTGCCCAGAAACACGGCGGCCGTTACGACGGTTGGGAAGCCGGCATTGTCCTGACTGATGAGGTCTGAAGGCTGCCGGTCCTCTCAGGGTTGACTGTCAGCATCGTGGTTAGGCGCAGGGGAAGGGATCACCTTCGATTCAGTCACCGGTTGACCGCCTGCTTCTACCGATGATTCGCTGGCTGGCTGGTCAGCTGTCTTGGCATCGGGCCGAAGAGTGGCCGACTCCGGTGATGCCAACTGTCCCGCCAGTGCCGGGCCAGGCACGCCGCCGGCTTTGGCGAGTGGAGGGGGGCCGCTCCAAAACTCAATAAACTCCTGTACGGCTACGTAAAACACCGGGACGAAAAACACAGCGAGTACCGTCGAGGTGATCATCCCGCCACACACGGCGGTGCCTAGCGCTTGTCTACTGGCTGCGGCGGCGCCCCGGGCCCACACCAGTGGTAATACTCCGAGGATGAACGCAAAGCTCGTCATCAGAATGGGTCGGAACCGCAGTCGCGAGGCTTCCACGACTGCCTCTCGAATTGGCCGTCCTTGCAGGCGCAGCTCCCGGGCGAACTCCACAATTAAAATGGCATTCTTGCTGGCCAGGGCGATGATCAGCACAACACCGATCTGGGTATAGACGTTATTGTCCATCCCACGCAGGTTCACCGCCGCCACAACTCCCAAGAGACCGAGCGGCACAACCAGGATGACGGCCAGCGGCAGTAACCAACTCTCGTACTGCGCGGCGAGGACGAAATAGACCAGTAGCACCGCAAGTGCGAAGATGACGATCGCTTCGCCGCTCACCCGCTTCTCCTGAAACGCGATCCCGGTCCATTCGAAGCCCATCGATCGCGGCAAGAGCTCATTCGCGACCTGTTCCATCGTTTGGAGCGCCTCGCCTGAGCTTACACCCGGCGCGGCGCTGCCATTAATCGACGCCGTCTGGTACAGGTTGTAGCGCGTGATCGACTGCGGCCCGATCCTGGTTTCTTGTGAAAGCAGGGTGGACAAGGGAACTCGACCGCCGGCGTGGTTGCGGACCTCCAGCGTGCGGAGCCGTCCCGGATCACCACGAAACGCGGCATCAGCTTGCACGCGAACCTGGTAGGTTCGGTCGAATTTGTTGAAGTCGTTGACGTATACCGATCCGAGGTTGACTTGGAGTGCGGCGAACACGTCGCTCAAATGCACTCCCATCCGTTCCACTTTCACCCGGTCAATGTTGAGATACAACTGCGGAACCCCCGCACGGAACGTTGTCGCGGCGCCGCCCACCTGCGGGCGCTTGAGAGCTTCGTCGATGATTGCCTGGGTCCGCTCTTGAAGGGACTCCGGACCGATTCCCTCGCGATCCTCAACTTGCATTTGGAAACCGCCGGCCACGCCGAGTCCCTGAATCGACGGCGGCACCAGCACAAGCACAGTCGGCTCTTGCATCTGAGAGAATTCTCGCTGAAGTCTGGCCACCAGCGCTTCTTGTGAAAGTTCCTTTGTCGTGCGCTTCGACCAATCCGACCACGCGGCAAATGCCGTCGCGCCATTCGAGGCATTCGTGCCGTCGAGTAAGGAGAACCCTCCTAGCACAAACCAATGCTCAATCCCTGGCGTATCTTCGAATACCGCATTCATCCGCTCCGTTACCTCGCGAGTGCGGTTCAAAGACGCGGCGTCCGGCAGTTGGACAGCGATAATTACGTAACCTTGATCTTCCGTCGGCAGAAACCCAGTTGGCGTTTGCTGATACCACCAGGCAGTAGTGCCAGCGAGTCCGACGAAAACAAGCAACACCAACCACCACACACGGACCAGTTGCCGCACGCACCAGGTGTAAAACTGCTCGATGGGCCGGTACACCATATCGAATAGGCGAGCGAATAGGTTCTTCTGACCCGTATGCGGCTTCAGGTACATAGCGCACTGGGCCGGCTTGAGGGTGAGGGCGTTGACCGCGCTGATGAGCGCTGTTGCAGCGATAGTCAGCGCGAATTGGCGATACAACTGGCCCGTGATACCGGCCATGAAGGCGGTGGGCAAGAAGACGGCTAACAACACCAACGTTATGGCGATCACCGGCCCGGTCACCTCATTCATAGCTTGGATCGTCGCCTCCCGGGGCATCATTCCTTGCTCGATGTGATGGGTGGCGTTCTCAACGATGACGATGGCGTCATCGACCACGATGCCAATTGCAAGGATCAGGCCGAACAGCGTCAGCATGTTGACCGAGAACCCTACCGCCGGCATGAAGGCAAATGCACCGATAATAGTGACTGGCACTGTAGTCGCCGGAACAAGCAGCGCCCGCCAGCTCTGCAGAAACACGAGGATGACGACCAGAACGAGGACGCCGGCTTCAAACAGGGTCAGATACACTTCATGAATGGCGGACTCAACGAACTTTGTCGTGTCGAACGGAATGCTGTATTCCATCCCTTC
>CAZFLF010000513.1:0-5489 GCA_964519825.1 uncultured Pirellulaceae bacterium
ATGACGTCGAGGACGATCAGGTCGGGCCGTTCCGTGGCCACCGCGGCGAGAGCGTCGCGTCCGTTCGCCACCGACGACACCTGGCTGGCGGTTACGACGCTGTCGTTTGATATCGCTGCGCTTGAACTATACCTGCCCCTCTTGGCCGGGGCGCGCCTCGAAGTGGCGAGCCGCGAAGAGGCGATGGACGCCGCCCGGTTAAGAGCACATTTGAGCAGAGTAACAGTAATGCAGGCGACGCCGGCGACCTGGAGGATGTTGATTGAAGCCGGATGGAAGACGGCGGCGCCACTGAAAGTTTTGTGCGGCGGGGAAGCAATGCCGCCAGATTTGGCCCGGGAACTGATTGCCCGGAGTGCGTCGGCTTGGAACATGTACGGTCCGACCGAAACAACCGTCTGGTCGATGGCGCACGAACTCAACAGCAACGACGGGCCGGTACTGATCGGAAAGCCGATTGCAAATACGCAGGTCTTCATCCTCGACGAGCACATGCAGCCGGTGGTTACTGGAGTGGTGGGAGAGTTGTACATCGGCGGGGCTGGCCTGGGCCGCGGGTACCTCAACCGGCCCGATCTGACTGCCGAAAAGTTTGTTCCCCACCCGTACAG
This sequence comes from uncultured Pirellulaceae bacterium, assembly GCA_964519825.1. Taxonomy (GTDB): domain Bacteria; phylum Planctomycetota; class Planctomycetia; order Pirellulales; family Pirellulaceae; genus CAZFLF01. The sequence continues at coordinate 612 of CAZFLF010000513.1, forward strand.
CGAAGGCGCGGGCGAGCGGCTGTACCGGACTGGAGACTTTGCACGCAGGAGGACGAACGGGGCGATCGAGTGTCTGGGCCGAGCCGACCAGCAGGTCAAAGTCAGGGGATATCGCGTCGAGCCCGCCGAGATAGAAACAGTGCTCCGGCGAAGCGATAGGGTACGCGACTGCGTGGTTGTGGCACTCGATGGTGAAGGCGGGGACAAACGTCTGGTGGCTTACGTGGTGGGCGAGTCGTCAAAGGATGAACCCCTGCCGTCAACTGCGTCTTTACACGGTGAAAACATCTCCCAATGGCAATTGATTTGGGAAGAGACGTATCGCGAAACCTCTACGCCCTTTGATCCCGGCTTCAACATAGCAGGTTGGAACAGCAGCTACACGGGCCAGCCCATTCCAGCCGAGCAGATGCGCGACTGGGTTAGACAGACGGTGGAGCGGATTCTTTCCCTGCGCCCACGCCGTATCCTCGAAATCGGCTGTGGCACTGGTTTGCTGCTCTCGCGTTTGGCGCCTTACTGTGCCGACTACCTGGCGACCGATTTCTCATCCAATGCGTTGCGGTATCTCGAGGAGCAGTTGAAAACCGGGCAGATGCCCCAGGTGAGACTCTCGCAGCGGACGGCTGAGAACTTTGCCGGGATTGAGAATGAAGCTTTCGACGTCGTGATTCTTAATTCAGTGGTTCAATATTTTCCCGATGTCGAATATCTCGTGCGAGTTCTGGAGGGGGCGGTCAGGGTCGTGGCGCCGGGCGGAAGTATTTTCGTCGGCGACGTGCGCAGCCTGCCGTTACTTGAAGCTTTTCACTCTTCGATTGAGTTGTGGCAGGCGCCGGCGGACCTCAGCCGGGAGCAACTGCGGCAGCGCGTCGAGAAGCAACTGCGCCTGGAGAAAGAGCTGGTCCTGGATCCGAGATTCTTTACCGCGCTGAAAACCCATCTGGATCAAATTACGCACGTCGAGATCAGACCCAAGATCTCCGCCTTCGAGAACGAGCTGACCCGATTTCGTTACGACGCGGTATTGCAGGTCAAGGGTGAGCGCAGTGCTCAGCCGGAGTTTGAATGGCTCGGCTGGAACGAGCAGCAGCTCGACTTCGCAAAGTTGAGAACGTTGCTCGGTGAAGCCAAATCGGAAGCGATCGGAATTGCGGGCGTGCCGAATGCGCGTCTTGCCGGTGCACTGCGGACGGTCGAATGGTTGAATGGTGGGGAAGGGCCCAATACCGCAGACGACTTCAGCCAACTCATTCAAGAGGGACTTGAACGTCCGCCAGAACTCGAAGAACTGAGAGCGGCGGCCCTGGAGATCGGTTATGAAATCGACATCAGTTGGGCCCGGCATGACGAAAGTGGCAGTTACGACGTGGTGTACCGCCGCCGCCCTGGTGAGGAGCCCGCGCAGTCGTGTCAGCCGACGGGCTCTTTCACTGAGCCAATGGCCGAGCATCCGGCCTGGGACCGATTTGCCAGCAACCCCCTGCGCGGCATGTACGCGCGTCAGCTCGTGCCTCAGCTACGGAGCCACCTGCTCGAACATTTGCCTGAGTACATGGTTCCGTCAGTCTTCGTATTGCTGGACAAGTTGCCGCTGACGCCGAACGGCAAAGTCGACCGGCGTGCTTTGCCGGCGCCCGAGCAAACACGCTCGGAGATTCAGTCGGCTTTCGTGGCCGCTCGCAAGCCCACCGAAGAGATGCTCGTGGGAATGTGGCAGGAAGTGTTGAAGGTCGAGCGCGTGGGGGTAGACGACAACTTCTTCGAGCTGGGTGGCCATTCCCTGCTGGCGACGCAAGTAATCTCACGCGTGCGTCAGGCATTCAGAGTGGACTTGCCTCTGCACAATTTGTTCGAGAGACCGACGGTGCGGGGCTTGGCGGAGAACGTCGAGACGGCGATGAAGAGTGGATTGGGATGGGACGCTGCGCCGATTAAACCTGTGTTGCGCGATCGCGAGCTACTGCCGTCGTTCGCACAACAGCGTCTCTGGTTTGTCGACCAACTGGACCCGGGCAACCCCTTCTACAACAGCCCCGCCATACTGCACTTGAAGGGCCGGCTCCACGTAGCCGCATTGCAGGAAACATTAACGGAAATTGTGCGGCGTCACGAGGTGCTCCGCACTACTTTCGCTAACCGTAACGGCCAACCCGTACAGATCGTCTCACCGGCTGAGAAGTTCCCGCTGCCCGTAATCGATCTTAGCGATCTTGCTCCGCCGGAACGGGAAATTGAGGAGCAGCGACTCGCCACGGAAGAGTCGCTGCGGCCGTTCGATCTGGCGCGTGGGCCACTAATTCGTGTGACACTGCTCCGACTGGAAGAGGAGGCGCATGTCCTGCTGTTCACTTTGCATCACATCGTCAGCGACGGTTGGTCGACGGGGATTCTGGTGCGCGAAGTGGCCGCGTTGTACGAAGCATTTAGCGACGGGATCGAGTCGCCGCTCGCGCCACTGCCGATCCAATATGCCGACTTTGCAGTGTGGCAGCGGAAATGGTTGCGGGGCGAGGTGTTGGAGAAACAGTTGGCATACTGGAAGCGTCAACTCGGAGGCGAGCTGCCGATTCTGGAATTGCCGACGGATAAGCCGCGGCCGAGGGTCCCTGGCCATCGCGGGGCGCGGCAATTGTTCACCTTGAGCAGCGCTTTGAGGCAGGAACTTGCAGCGCTCAGCCGGCAGGAAGGAGTGACGCTGTTCATGACGCTGCTGGCAGGCTTCCAGGTACTGCTGTCCCACTACACCAAACAGCACGACATCATTGTCGGCACTCCCCTCGCGGCACGAAACAGGACCGAGACTGAAAATCTAGTAGGCTTTTTTGTCAACATGCTCGCAATGCGGGTTGACTTGTCTGGAAATCCGCCCTTCAACGAGCTCTTGAAACGCGTCCGTGAAGTCACCCTTCAGGGTTACGCTCACCAGGATCTGCCTTTCGACAAACTGGTCGAAGAGTTGCAGCCTCCTCGAGACAGGAGCGGAACGCCGTTGTTCCAGGTGGCGTTTGGTCTGGACAACATTTCGATGCAGCCTCTTGAACTTCCCGGACTGACGCTTTCCCTGCGGGTCAACAATGACAGGGCTGTCAGGTATGACCTGACCGTGTGGCTTGAAGAGGTCGCAGAAGGACTCAACGCATCGTGGACATACCGCACGGATTTGTTCGCTGAGGCCACCATCGCTCGGATGCACAGTCATTTCGAGACTCTGTTGAAGAGCATTTTGGCGCGACCGGCGGCCCGTTTGAGCTCGCTGGGAATTCTTACTGAAGCAGAGACGATTAGAAAGTCTCTCGAAGAGAAGGAACTCGAAGAGAGTAAGACGAGGAAGTTACTGAATAGTTTCGGCTCAGCCAGACGCAAAAGCATCCGACTGTCGCCCGCAGAGCTAGTGGAAACCGGTCACCTGACGCCCGAGCAGAAGCTACCCCTCGTGCTGCGGCCGGCCGTGGAAGGCGTCAATCTAGTTTCGTGGGTTGAGAATAATCGAGGGTTGGTCGAGACACAGTTATTGAAGTACGGGGCTGTCCTGTTCCGAGGCTTCAACCTGGAATCGATAGACACGTTCGAGCGCCTCGCCAAAGCCGTCTCCTTCGAGTTAATGCAATATGGCGAACGCTCATCGCCACGCACCAGGGTGAGCGGAGGCGTCTACACGTCCACCGATCACCCGGCCGACCAACACATCCTCCTGCACAACGAACAGTCCTACACGCTCAACTGGCCGATGAAGATATGGTTCTACTGTTTCCAACCGGCGCTGGCGGGAGGTCGGACGCCAATTGCCGACAGTCGGCAGATCTTCAACAGCTTGAGTCCGGAAATCGTTGAAGAGTTTGAACGGAAGCAGGTGATGTACGTTCGCAATTACGGCGAGGGCTTAGGCCTCCCCTGGCAGGAGGCCTTTCAGACTAACAACAAAGTCGAAGTGGAACAGCACTGTAGGCAGGCGCGCATGGAGTTTGAGTGGAAAGAGAATAGCGGACTGAAAACTCAGCAGATTCGCCCGGCCGTACGAAAACATCCGAAGACGAATGAATTGATTTGGTTCAACCACGTGATGTTCTTCAACTTTTCCAGCCTTCAGTCCGGGGTGCGTGAGTCAATTCTGAAAGTCGTGGGCGAACAGGACGTGCCCTTCAACACTTTCTACGGCGACGGCTCTCCGATCACCCCTGCCGTCATGGAAGAGCTTCGCGAAGCTTACCGAAAAAACACGAGCGCCTTTGACTGGAAGAAAGACGACGTCCTGATGTTGGACAACATGCTCACAGCGCACGGCCGCGAGTCGTTCACGGGACCGCGCCGGATCGTGGTCGCGATGGCCGAGCCTTTCGGCGACCATAACGGCGGCGGGCCCTCGAGTTCTGTCAAAGAGGACCTTCAATAAGTGCAGCACACATCGATCGAAGGGTTTCGGCTTTCGCCTCAACAGAAGCGCCTCTGGCTTTTGCAGCGCGGCAGCCAGGTGTTTCGCGCGCAGTCTGCCTTTCTGCTTGAGGGCAAGATCGAAGTGCCGGCATTCCGAGAGACCATGCGCCGCCTGGTCCGGCAGCACGAGATTCTCAGAACAACTTTCCGACAATTGCCAGGCATGGACGTTCCCCTTCAGGTGATTCTCGATGGCCAGGAGTTTTTGTGGGAAGAAGCAGACTTGAGCGGTCTGGACAGTCAGGAACAGGCAGCTCAGATTGACAGGCTCTTCGAAAAGGCCGGAGAAATTCCTTTCGACTTCGAGCGCGGTCCGCTGCTGCATTTCAGTCTGCTTAAACTCGCGCCCGAGGAGCATCTCCTGCTTTCGGTTCTTCCTTCGCTTTGCGCAGACGGGGCGACACTCGTAAACCTAATGCGCGAGTTCAGTCGTACTTACAGCCC
>CAZFLF010000514.1:0-5487 GCA_964519825.1 uncultured Pirellulaceae bacterium
GTCATGCGACCTGTCGTTCGGAGCACCCCCTCGCCACCGAGGGCAAACAAGGTCACCGGGTAGCCGGTCTTGCCGAGCGGCCGGGTCGGGATTGATGGTGAAACGGAGGCTGAAAGCATGGTAGGACCAGTGTAACGTGAACGTCGCCGAGTTCGGGTAGTGATACATTATTACTTCGACACCAGCTTGAGCAGGTCCGCCGGGTGACACGCCTTACCTCCCCGAATTACCAGTTCAATCGACCGGGTGTGGCGGATGTCTTCGAGCGGATTTGCGGTCAGCAGTACCAGGTCGGCAAACTTGCCGGAGACAATGGAACCCAACCGCTTCTCTTCCCCGAGCACGGTTGCGTTGTGCAGCGTCGCGGCCTGTAGGGCGGCTGCCGGTGGCAGACCGGCTTGGACAAGTAACTCCAACTCGGTGTGCAGCGAATAGCCCGGCGTCACGTGCGGCTCGGGCGAGTCGGTACCGACGAGTAACGGCACCCCCGCTCGGTACAGCACGCCGGTCAGCTCCAGAAACTTGGCAAACTCGCGACGCCGATCGGCCAACGGACCCCCTTGCGGGCAACCGGATTGGCGTAGGTAAATCGGCCAGAATTCCCGCAGCCGCTGTGGGACAAGCAGATTGTCTGGCGAATCGTGAATATCTGGCTGGTCCGGCAGTAAAATCATGTTGCGAAACACGATGAGCGTGGGATCAACGTATGTCTGCTGTTGAACCAACTCCGCGATCAGTGCCGTGCAAATCGGGTTGTTAAAGTCCACATTCCCGCGGTGGCCAGGTTGTCCCGCGACTTCCGGCGGAATCACATAATTGAACACCGACCAGATATGTTCGAGGCCATCAATACCGTCGGCCACGGCGTGTTGTGCCGTATACCGGCCGAGGTGCGCCGTGACGAACAGTCCTCGACGGTGTCCTTCGTCAATGACAGCCCGTCCCACTTCGCGCCCTGTCCCCGCGTAAATCTTGACCGTCTTGGCCTTCCATTTCACAAGATCATCGAGCAGGCCGGGGACTTGCGCGGGGTCCGTCACCGCGCGACCAATGTCGCGGTGGATCGGTGGGTCGGCGTCGAGCAGCGGGCTGCAAGTGAAAACTCGAGGGGACGATTCAGCATGCGCCTCGGCGAATCGGGCCACCAACGTTGCGGCCACAATCTCGTCGCCGGTACTTCGGATGGCGGTCACTCCGGCGGCCAAATACAGCGGCAGCACCTCGTCACCCGTGACATGAGCGAAGTCCAAGACGTGCACCACGTGTACATGAGCATCAATCAATCCTGGCAACAGATACTTGCCACGCCCATCAATGCGGACCACGTCAGACGGAATTTCCACGGACTTGCCCGGCTCGGCGACGGTTTCAATCCGCTCCCCAATCACTACAACGGTCCGGTCGGGAAGCATCTGTCCCGACACGGAGTCAAATACCGTGCAACGTTCGATCACGAGCGACGGCTGATCGGCCGATGTCGCGCCGGCACCGGCGAGAACGGCGCACGCCACCACCGCGCCCCACAACCGCGAACAATATCGGAGTGAGATGCTCTTCGTAATCGTGTGGAGATGTTGCAATTCGTTGGCCAATGGTTTGAGTTCCTTTGCCCGTGCTTCTCATGATTGAGATGGATCGGATTCTAAATCGGGCTTCGGCGCATGGGGATAGTCGACCGGTTGGTACCGAATCGCCAGTTCGGGAGTCATGAGCTTCTCGTGATTTTGAATTCGCGACGTGAGCGCTCGATCCAGAATGCCACCCGTCAGCAAAGTACGCTCGACGGGGTAGCTCGGGCGACCCGTGTGAAACATCCGCTCGATCCCCTTCAGAAGATAAGCAAAGTGCGGATGCCTGGGCTGTAATCGTTCTTCGAACCGTGTGGCCAACACGTTCTTCTGGCCCTTGAGTTTCAACGCAGTGGAAGTCCCGCCGACAGAATCCGGCAACATGAATACGGCGCCGAGTAGACCATCGTTGTATTGAAACAAGAACAAGGCAGATTGATCGCTCTGACGCAGCGATCCTTTTTGTGTTGGAATCACGGCGAGAGCGGCATCGAACACATCTTTCGCGACCACACCGTCATCGAGGGCCTTCCACATCGCGTCCCCCTGCAGACATTGCACCCACTTAACACCGGTCTCGGCGCCGCGCCGTCGCTCGACCAGGCATTGAAAGCAATCCAGCGTGTGGAAGCCATAGATGTCCAGGCCCGAGTAACCAATGCCCACGGCAGCCTCGATCTCGCAGCCCATGGGCACCGTGATCTCTGGATCGCGAAAGCTGACCGGTAGCGATGAGCCGGCCATGAAAGGGACCTTCATCTGTTGGGCGCGGTCATACATCCATTTCGCATCGGACCAAACCGGCCCCAAATGTTTGTCGTTGAAAACGGGAACCACGCGCCCATATTTCTGAAACGTGTCCGTGATCCCCGTGAAAAAGCGTCGGCGCGGATAGAGATGTTGCCCTTTGTCGTTCCACGGATAATCGCCGTGCTCGCCGATGCTGATCACACCGTCCACCGGAATGTGATCGCCGCCGACGGTCACGGCTTTTTCGATCGTGTCGAAAAGAGGCACTTGATACTTCTCCGCCAGCGGGCGAGCGAGATCCTGGGCTGTAAATTGCTCGACGTACATCGAGGCCAGTGTCAGAGCCGGCCCAACCCCGCCGTCCTGCTTCCATCCTTCCAGGATCTTTCCGATCAGCACGTCGGCATGGAGACCCTTTTCATACGCCGTTATGACGGCGGCGACGGATTTCGGTTTCGTTTGTACGGATAGTCCCGCGGCGGCTGGCTGAGCCAACCGACCCCACACCGCTGTGGCTGCGGTGCCTGCCAACCAGTCGCGACGAGTGATGGGGCTGATCTCATTCATTTGTCTGATCTACTTCAAGGTACTGAGATACGCCAGCAGGTCGGCAACTTGCTGTGCGGTCATGTCGCGGAGGAGCAGGTCCGGCATCAACGACTGTCGCTGGGGGACGAGCTGCTCAATTTGTTTCGACGGAATACTGATCAATTTGTCCTGAGCGTCTTTGAGGACGATTTCGTTCGCGTCCTTTTTCACCAACAGGCCGGTCGATTGGCGGCCGTCGTTAGTTTCGGCCAGATACGTGACGTACTTGGGGTCGATCAGCTTGGACGGTTCGAGCATGCTCTCCAGTAGTTGAGCTCGATCGTTTTTCTTGGCGATAGTTGTCAATTCCGGTCCGACTTCCTTGCCTTCCTTTTGGATACGGTGACAGTTTTTGCAAGATACGCTGGCGGTCTCGAAGAAAACCTGCCTGCCTCGCGCGGCGTCGCCCGGTAGCGAAAGGATCTGTTCCGGCTGGACGACGCTGCCGAGTCGCTTGATCCGTTTTTCAGCCGGAAGAAAACGCTCGAACAGGTCACGGATGCTCACGTCGTCGTGCTGGGTTGCTTTCTCGATTGCCAGAGAAGTCGCGGGTGGCGGCAGCGCGCGGTGATCAACCGAGTGCAGCAGCATTAACGCACCGCTCGTTGACGACAACAGGCGTTCAACGAGTGCGGTCTGGTCCGTCGGTTGTTCTTCCGCACGCAGCCGATCGAGAGTGGCCGCCTCTTCCGCACGGAGCTTCGGCACTGTTTCGTTGGCGGTTGTTTCTTCGGCCCCTTTTTTCGGGATCTGCCGAAGCCAGTCATAGATCAGCTCGACCCCATCTCGGTCAACTTCCGTCGAGCCGATGTGGGGCATGCGACCGCCTCCGAGCTTCGCCATGCGGTACCACAATACCGAGCGAAACGGATCGCCGGGCGCAATGACATGGGCGGCGTGAATGCCAAAGGTCCCTTGCGTGGGCCGGACGCCGACCATGTCCGTCTTTTCCAAGGGCAAGTCGAACGGCATTTTCGACAGAACCGAACTGCCGGCATGCATGCGGTGGCAGTGGGCGCAGTTGGTATGCAGGTAGGCGCGGGCTCGGCTGTCCAGCTCGGCCGCTGGGTCGTGCGGACTGGCCAGTTTGGGGCGATTCTCAGCGGCAACCGGTTTTTCGAGCAACCGAATTTGCGCAAACGTGTCGAGCTGCGAGGCCGTAGCGTGGTAGTAGTGTACTTTGTTCAACTGCGGAGAATTGAAGGCCAACGCCGGTCCGGACCATTTGTTGTGACAGCGCTGACACTCGGCGCGGCCGGAGAAACGCCACGTCTGTTTGCGTCTTCCGCCAGCCGCGTCCGGGTCAGCGATGTCGAACGTGCGTTCCGCGCCGCCGACGTCCAGCAGCAACGCATCCGACTGTTCGTCGTTCCACTGATAGGTATACGGCTGCCACTCACTGCCGTCGAAGTGCAGGATTTGCGTTTCGACTCGGCGACGGCTGGCCGGATTGCCCCGTTCCAGGTCGAGCGAAAGGGTCTTCACGAGCACGGAGTCTTTCGGAAACGTCCAAGCCGCCCCCTCGGCTTTAATCGACAACTCGTTGGGGACAGCGACCAGTCGCTCGGCCACGGCATGGTCCGCCCAGGGTTCCGCGTTGATCGAGTAGGGGATGACTCCCGGCGCCGGTGTCTGTTTTGGGACCGATGAGAACAGACCGCTTTCGCTCAGCCTTCGCGGAAAAGTCGTCTGCTGATTTTGTTGCGGGTTCGGCACGAGACGGTGAATCGTTCCGGCCGTGTGATCCAGCACATAAAACTCTCCGTCGTTGTCTTCGCCGAAGCCAACGACTCGGTGCGTGGTGTCGGCGAGTTCCCGGTGGTCGATGACTCGCCCGTTCTCGTAGCGGAACCCCCAGAATTTGCCCGTGTCATAATCCCCATAGATGTGCGTTCCATGGAGTTCCTTCAGCTTCGTCCCGTAATAGGTCAAACCGTCAGTGATAGACGAGGACTCCGAATGTGGGTGGTCAATTGTTGGCGGCAAGATCGGGGTCGGCCCGCGCGGCCACTCCGGATTGGTCGATTGCCGCCCTTCCATCACGGCCCAACCATAGTTACCGCCGCGCTCGACGCGATCGAGCATCTCCCACAACTCCCAGCCGACATCGCCGACCCACAGATCGCCCGTCTTGCCGTCGAAGCTCATCCGCCAAGGGTTGCGAAAGCCGTACGCCCAAATCTCACCGCGCGCGCCTTCCAAACCTACAAACGGATTGTCGGCTGGAATCCGATAGTTGCGTCCGTCGTCCGCGTGGTCGACATCAATCCGCAGAATGGCCGACAACAAGTTGCTGACATCCTGTCCGGCTCTTAGCGTGTCTGGCGGGTTCGGTCCAGCACCGTCGCCCGTTGAGATATAGAGACAGCCGTCGGGACCGAACTTCAAACAACAGCCGTTATGACCGCCGGAAAGCCAGGTAATGATCGTCGTCTCACTGGCCATGTCGATAGTCGGCGGGTCCGTGTCCGCCATGCGAAACCGGGCAACGTGCGTTCCATCTTTGAGATTCGCTGCCTTGATGTAGCAAACGTAGCAGTACCGGTTTCGCTTGAAATCGGGGTGAAACGTCAGCGCGTAG
>CAZFLF010000515.1:0-5484 GCA_964519825.1 uncultured Pirellulaceae bacterium
CGTGTTTCTGGTCGTGTTCGAACTGAGGAATCGTCGTCTGCCAGAGACTCTACGGTGGTGGCCGGAAATTGTCAAAATCGTCGTTGGCGCGGCTGCCTTCGCCTTTGGATCTTGCCTCCTGTACCTGGCCGGCAAGAGCGCTCTCCTGCAGTCGCATTTTGCCCTCGACCATGCCGTCAAGCTGGGGATCGTTGTGATCCTTGTCGAATCGGCGTCGCATCTCATGCACGGAATTGAACGACTCGCAGGCTACGACACGAAGCCGCCAATGCAGTACGCGTTTCTTTCACATACGGTGGGTGAGTTTTGGTGCCGCTGGAACAACCGTGTGCACGCGTGGTTACATTACAACGTGTTCCTGCCCGTCGGCGGCCGGCGTAAGCCGATCCGGGGCGTTGTGCACAGCTTTTTCTGGAGTGCGGTCTTTCACGAATTGATGTTTGGTGTCGCGACGTCACGGTTCGACGGGTACCAGTTTACCTTTTTCATGCTGCAAATTCCGGCCGTCCTGCTCTCACGGCGTTTGGAACGCTTTGCCCAGCGCAATGGGACGTTGGGCAAGGCCACCGCGCATCTCCTGACCATCGGCTGGATCTCCGTCACTTCGATTTTCTTTTTCCACGGCGTGGATCGGGTATTTCCTTTTTTCTACGCCAGCGAACCGTGGCTGCCGTAAGGCGGATTCTTGCACCTGACTCTCGATCGGACCGATCAGTCCGATCCGACAGATCCGACAGATCCGTCCACTCAGACCAAACCCCATTTCTTGCGGAGGAACCATTCCGCGGACAGCATGCCGATGAGCGTGATCAAGAACAACCACGCGTCCAACGCCGTGTCACCGAGTTGCCATTTTGATTGGACCTCGATTTCGGATTCATTACGCCGGTTCTTGATGTCGCGTAACAACTGCGGGAGCTCTTCGGGACTGACGAGCCGTCCGCCGGCGTCCTTCGTCTGCAGCGCGAGTCGAGCCAGCAGATCGTAGTCCGCAGCGGGATTACTGAGTTCGAGATCGCGATCGAGAACCTGAAAATTGGCCTGCCCCGAGCCAATTGGCTGGCCGTTCGCGGCGGCTTTCACTTCGATCAGGTAATCGCCAGGTTGTTGAGCCACGTCTGTCGCGCCCGATGCCTCGTCGCCGGCCGTCGACATCGCGAGCTGCTTGCGGACGCCATCGGGAGAAATCAGTTCCGCGGTGAAGTTCACTCCACGAATTACCTCGCCGGCAGCGGTTTTCGCACCGGCGGTGAAACGAACCCGCGCTCCGACCGGGAACCGCCGCTGCGCGAGTTGCACCCACACGTCGTGTCGCTCCGCCTCATCGCGTTTGGCCAGCCAAAGAATCGCCTGGCGCCAAAAGCGGCGGTACTCCGATTGCCGGGCCAGCTGCCACCAGCGATGGGTGCTATCGCCGGCGAATGCCAGAACCCGCCCCTGACCATACTCGCCAGACACCAGCAACGCCTTGCGATCGGCGGTTTCGAGCAATACCTGGGCGCGCGGCTTCAATTCGCGAAAGCGATTCGCTCCCTTCAGTTTCGGGAGTGACTTCCACACTTCAGCATTCTGATCATCGGGGGCGAGCCGGGTCACGGGATGCGGACGAACCGGAATCATCAACAGATCGCCCGGCAGATGCAGATCGTGGATCACAGCCTTGTCGAATCCCAGATCTTGTTTCTCAAAGCGTTCCAACGTGATCGGTAAAACTTCGGCCAGTGGTTTGCCGTAATAACCCCCCGCGCCAAAGCTACTGAATCCACCGATCATCATCAGGCCACGGCCCCGTTCGACCGCTTTGGCGATGTCGCGTTGAGCCTGATCGCTGATCGCCGAGGCATCGACGCTCTCGATCAGCAATGCATCAAACGTCGGAGACTGGAGGTAGTCGGCGAGGTTCACCGGCCATTGTTTCGAGTTCTTCGGGTCAAGAAACACATCGTCGAGTTGGATGTCGGGCGATGAATCGATCGTTCGCCGCAACAGACGCTGTTCCCCCAGCAGGCTGCCGTAGAAATACAGCGTGCGCAAGCCCCCCTCCAGCACAGTCAGGTACGCGCTCAATTCGTTGTTCCGCGTGACCAATTCGCCTGGTTGATCGGCGGCCTTCATCGTCAGTTTGTATCGCCCCGGCCGGTCAGGAGTGAACGGGAGCTCCACTGGAATTTGCTGCCCGTCTTCGCGAGCCGACAATCGCGCCGTGCCGATCGATCGTTTTTGGCCGGCGGCGTCCTCCAAAGTCAGTTCCACTGGAATCGATTGATTCACATAGCCGCGGACGCGGAGCACGCCGCGGACAACTAGTTCGTTTTTGACGAACACGCTGTACTGTTCCGGAAGGTTATCGATCGCGACGTCGCGCGACTGGGCCGCATCGCCAGCCGGTCCAAACCCCACGGTGTAGAGCGGGCAGTCCAGACGCGCAAGCTCGCGCCCGGCCTCAGTCACTTCCACCTGCGGTGCAAACGCCGTTTGCGATCCATCCCCGAGCAGCACCACGGCGGCCAACCGCTTGCCCAAATCACGTCGCACCGCGTCGTACAACGGCGAGCCGATGTCGGTTTGATCGCCGGTCGGCCGCTCCGGCAAAGTCAGTTGCCCTTTGTTGAACGGACTTGGATAAAGCTGCGAATCGTAGGCATAGACCTTGACCTCCAGTTCCTCTCCCACGTCGGACAACTCGGCCAGCGATCGCTGAAGTGTGTCGACTTGCGCCTGCCAGCGTGAGATTCCAGAGGTGGCGCTGGGGAGGGTCATGCTGCGACTGATATCGTACAGAACCAGCAGCAGCGAGGTCTGTTGTTTGCGTATGTTGCTGACAATCGTCGGTCGCAACAACGCGAGCAGCACCATCCCAATGACGACCAAGCGCAATCCCACCAACAACAGCCTGCGGCCGCGACTAATGTGCGCATAGTTCGGCTTCAGCCAGACCAGTAACAGCAGCGCGCCGATGAGCGTGCCGACTAGCCAGTAGCTGCCGAAGATCGGGTTGAGACTCCAGTGGGTCATTGAATTTGGGAACAGAGCACTAGTCAGCCTTGCGATAAAAGCGGTTGGCCAGGGCTTGTTCCATGCCCAAGACAATCACCACGATGACCAGCAGAAAAGGATAAAACTCACGGCCGGCGCGCGCTTCGCCGACCTCGAGTACGATTTCATCACGATTGCGAGCAAAGCGGAACCGATCTTCGCCCAGCATGGCATTCAACCGTTCGCGGGGCAGGCGGGTCAGGTCGCTAGCATCGCTCGGCAAGTTAACCGCAAAGCCTCGCACAACGGGTCCGCCCCGCTGTCCTTTGAGACGATATGCCCCCGGTTGCTCGGTGAAGCCGACAACCAGACGTCCATCGCGTGCGACAACTTCCTGGGGATCCTCGGAGGGCGGAAACAACTGATAGCGATCCGCATCCCGGCTGGCATCATTGACCAGTGTCGCAGTTTCTCCTGTGCGATAGTTCAAACGGCTCTCACCTCCGCTCACGAGATATCTCATGAGTTCATTCACCAGGACAAAACTCGGCCAGGCATTGTCACCGGTTAAGAGTTCGTTCCACGGCTCGCGGCCCGGCGGGCGAGCCTGTTCGGTGAACGGTGTGGTGCCGATAAGTATGTGCCCCTTGCCCAAGCGCCGCTCCACGAGTGCTGGCTTGTTGTTGCTGAAGTGGGCCACGACCGAAGCGTCAGTCGCCATTTCCTCCAAAACCCAGTGACGAAACACGGGTAGTTCCTGCCACGGTACACTCGAGGCCTGCTCGCGAAAGATGGCGAGCGCCGGATGATCGAAACGTTGTGGGGAGAAAAACAGGTCGCGGCCAGTGTTTCGCCACGCCCGCGTTAATTTTCCGCCAAGCAGTCGCTGAGCTGCCGGCTCATTGAAGGATTTGGTCGTCTGGGCATTGTGGCCGAGAAAGATCGCCAGGCTCCCCCCCTGCTCAACATATTGTCCAAGTTGTTCCCACTGAGTCGGATTAAGAGGGAGCGGATTGAGCAAGCAAACGACCGGCTGGCCCGACAGATTGTGGTTGGCCAAATCCCCCTGCTGGATTTCCTGGCAAGTGAATCGCGCCGCACCGGTTTCCCGTTGCTCGAAGGGCGCGAGTGTCTCGATCATCAGGGAGGTGTTGACCTCTGGGGGCGCCACCAGTAAGACCGGCCACGCCTCGCGCACATCGACGGCGAAGAAGCGCACGTTGTCGTGAGGCAAGCCGTCTTCGGTCGTCAGACGCAAAAATCCCTGCTGCGTGCCAGATTCCCAACCTCGCAAACGAAACTCGACACGATGAGTACCATCCGCCGTCATTGACACCGTGCGGCGGTCGCGGACCTGGGCATTCGGCAACAGCGGCTTGCCGTCGACCAGAATTGGGCGAGTGGGATCTGGTTGCTCGACAAGCATCTCGACCGTTGCGTCCCCGGTAATTCCCTGCGATGTAATGTCGGTCTGCAACACGAACTCGCTGCTCTTGACCAGTGTCTGTCCGGACAGTCGCAACTCACCAATGGATACGTTCCGCGGTTGGTCCGCGCCGATATCGATGACATACAACAGCACCTCGGGGTGCTCATCAAGCCGCGATTTCAATTCCTTTGCAGCAACTTCCGGCCACGCCGCGTGCGTCAAGTCCGTGAACACGTACACCTCTCGGCGACCATTGTCTGTGGTGGCGACCAAATCGATAGCTTTGCCGATCACACTCGGGAGCGAATCGGGCATGCCTGTGACTCGCAATCGATCGAGCATGCTTTTGGCCGCCGCGAAATCGACGGCAAAGAACGGCGGTCCAGGACGCGATTCCAACACTGCGACACGGGACTCTGTCGGGAATTGCTTGAGCAGCCACAGCGACGTTTCCTGCGCTAGTTCGAGCCGAGTCTGGTTCCGAGACCGATAGGCCATGCGCGGAGCTGTATCCACGACGAACGCAGCCGCAATCGGAGCTTGTTGGTCGCCAGCCACGACGCTCTTGCCGCGCGTGAGTGTGCCGACCGCCAATACCCCGGACCCCATGAACGATCCCACCGCCACGATGGCGAACGCGGCGATCAGCCACTTCCCATGCTTCCGCAATCGCGCCACGATGGCCAACAAGGCCGCCAAACCAGTCAGGATCAGGAGCAGGCCGACGATCAGCCAGTTCCCAAGCACGGCGGACGCGACGCTGGGACGTGCGAGTGCCACTGCACCGACGGCAATTATCGCGCACCGCAGCAGCAACAACAGCCAGTGTCGCAACTGCAACTCCCGGCGATTGGACTCGCGCCGTTCCTTGAGAAATCGTAGGGCCGGAAACAACACACGCTTTGGCTGTTGGCGCAGGATCAGATGCAGCACGACGGGAATTGCCGCCAGCAGCCCTCCCAGCAACAGCGTTGCATTTACGAACCCCAAGTCGAATGGCCTTCTCTGATAACCAGTTGACTCGTTTAACCGCATGCCGCAGGCGTGCGCGTTGGCAGTGTGGTGCGCCACCCTATTCA
>CAZFLF010000516.1:0-5483 GCA_964519825.1 uncultured Pirellulaceae bacterium
TCCTGACGCCGGTGGGCCGTCCGATGAAGCTCTGCGAAGGGAACGTGCTTCCCGAACTGTTGACTTGACGCGAGCGTAGCCCTCGACTCTTACGGCACCGGTTCGATCTTGAATTGGGTCTGGAATGGCTCGACGATCTCGATCGTGCCGGCGATGCGATTGAACTGGCCCTTGAGCGTTGCCGCTTGTCGTCGCCCTGCGTCAGTCGTTTGATACACGGGGTGCTCGAACAACAGGATTTCGGGAATCAACTGGACGATCGTCGTTCCAGTAAAGTCGAATGCCGAAATCGGGTCGAATTGTGCTTGAGTCAACCGTTGGTTCACAGCGGTGAGGACCGAATCGCGGCAACGGTCTAGCTTCTGCGTATTCTGCCAGACGAAGTAACCGCCGCCCCCGAGTCCGCCGATTATGATCAGCAGGAGAACCCACCTGGTGGTTCCGGCGACGACGTTGCCGACGACTCGCCGTGCTTTATCCCACCATACCTTGCGTTTCTGATCGCGAAGGGCGTCACCGACCGCATTCTGCCAGACCGCTCGGCGCGCGTTTTCTTTCTGCACTTCCTTCGCCCGTTCCGTGGCCCGCTCCCGCGGAGGCTTTTGGGGACGAGTCTCAGGGGGTCTCGGCTTAGACTTTGTCCCTGGCGGCGGAGGCGGCCCTGACGCGGAAGAAGAGCGCGGCGACGAGGAATTCTGTGGTGCGGAGGAAGGGGGCGGCGTGGATGTCGCTCGCATGGTGCGGTTCTGAACTTGCGTTGCGGCGGCATTCTGGGGAGCAGGCATCGGTTTCCCGCTATCCTCCGCACTTCCTCGAACGTCGCATTTCTTGAGTTCTGTAATGACCTCGGTCATCGATCGAAAGCGGAATTCGGGCTTCTTGCCGACCATGCGCCGGAAGACGACATCCAACGATTTGGGAACGTCCGCACGCAGCTTTGTTAGCGACGGAATCGGTTTGTCGCGATGCGCCAGGACCCGTTCGACGAGCGTCCCCCCTTCGTAAACCGGCTTGCCAATCAGCAGACAGAACAGCGTGCACCCCAGACTGTAAATGTCGGTTCGTCCGTCGACGTGCTTGGTGGAAGCGGCTTGCTCCGGTGACATATAGTCGACCGTACCCATCACGTCTCCAGTTTGCGTGAGGCCTCCCGGAGCCGTCGCATCGTACTTCCCCGTAGCCTGATCACTGCGGGCCAGACCCATGTCGAGGATCTTCACCGTGCCATGGTTGTCTAAAAACAGGTTCGAGGGCTTGATGTCACGGTGGATCACTCCTTGGCTATGAGCGTACTCCAGTCCTTTAGCCGCCTGCAGGATATAGTCGACTGCGACAGCAACAGGGAGCTTTCCACGTTTGGCGACGACGGAATCCAGATCCTGCCCCTCGACGAATTCCATTACGAGGAAGTGCATCTTTTTTGCTTCACCGGCATCAAACGCGGTGACCACATTGGGATGGATCAATCTCGCTGCCGCTTCAACTTCTTGCTGGAACCGACCCACCGCGTCCGCGGACTTTGTCATTTCGCTGGGGAGAATCTTGAGGGCGACGATCCGCTTCATGCGGCGATGCTGGGCTTTAAAGACCTGGCCCATTCCTCCCTGGCCGATTTCGTCAAGGACCACATAATCGCCTAGGATCAATCCCCTCGCTTTACCCTGATACACGGCCTGAGCCTGGAACTTGGTAAGCCTTCCCTGGCGAAAAAGCATCGTCGCCATCTCTTCGCCGTTCGACGGTTTTTTGCCGGCGGGCAATTGACGAAGAAGTTGCTCAACTTCTTCCTTTGTCATCAGGCCGCTGTCGGACAGCGTCTGGACGTATTGGTCGAGTAGAACAGGCATGCGACCTCCACTGACGAGTTCGGTCGACGGCTATTCTAACCAGTTCTCTACCACGAAAAACACAAACTGGTGGGAAAAGTTAGAGCATCGTCGGGTTGCCGAGCAAGTTCTGCAAATTGGGTCAGCACGTCGTACAGGAAGAATGCGAGCCACACACTTTGACCGTGACCTTGATGGCAAACCCGGTTCATGCCATCTTTCCGATCCGCGTCGGCCAACAGGGGAAGTCCCAAGACTCCGAAGCAAAAAACCATGGTCAATAGCGCGCACCCATGCTTATCGAGCGTGTCAAAACCCTCCGAAGTGGCGGGTTAAGCAATCATGCACGCCGATCATGCCCCGAGAGTGTCTGAAGAGGATTGGCATGCACGACCTTCCGCTCATCACCACGATTGCAGTTGCCTTCACCGCCGCATGGGCTTTGGGGCTGCTGACGCAACGCTTGGGACTCTCGCCGATTGTGGGTTATCTGGTAGCCGGCGTCTTGATCGGACCGCACACTCCAGGTTTCGTCGCTGATCTCCAGATCGCGCAGCAGCTGGCGGAAGTCGGCGTCATTCTTCTGATGTTCGGCGTCGGCCTACACTTCCACTTAAAGGATCTGATGGCAGTTAAGTCCGTGGCTATCCCCGGCGCGATTGGCCAGAGCTTGGTCGCAACAGTGCTCGGTATCGCCGTGTTCGCGGCCTTCGGGCTGCCGATGGTGTCGGCGGCGGTCGTCGGAATGGCGATGGCCGTAGCGAGCACGGTGGTGCTGATGCGTGTGTTGATGGACGCCGACACACTGAATTCGCCGCAAGGTCACGTCGCAGTGGGCTGGCTTCTCGTCGAGGACATTTTCACGGTCGTCGTGCTTGTGCTAATTCCTGTGCTCGGCGGCGAGGACGCATTGAACACCGGAAACGCAGCGGGGCTGGCGCTCTGGACAGCGCTGGGATTCGCCCTTTTGAAATTAATTGCTCTCGTCGCGATCGTGATGCTCGCAGGGGCGCGCGTGATTCCCTGGGTCCTGGTGCAGGTTGCTCGGCTCCGTTCTCGCGAGTTATTCACGCTGACGATTTTAGTTTTTTCGATTGCCATAGCGGCCGGCGCGTACGCATTTTTTGGTGCGTCGATGGCGTTGGGAGCATTCCTGGCCGGCATGGTCGTGGCGCAGTCGCCGGTAAGTCATCAAGCGGCAGCCGATGCTTTGCCCATGCGCGACGCCTTCGCTGTGCTCTTCTTCGTGTCGGTCGGAATGTTGTTCGACCCAGCCTTTCTCATTCAGGAACCGCTGATGATTCTCGCGGCGTTGGGCATCATTCTGCTCGCCAAGCCGCTCACCGCGCTGATCATTGTCGCCCTGCTCGGGCATTCGGCTCGCACCGCTCTAACCGTTGCGATAGGACTGGCACAGATCGGCGAATTCTCGTTCATCCTGTCGGAACTGGCTCGGAAGCACCATTTGATGCCCGACTCGGGACACAACGTGCTGGTCGCTGCGGCGATCATCTCCATCACGATTAACCCGGTCATCTTCCGCCTATTGGATCCGATCGAAGCCTGGTTGCGTCGCCGGACATGGCTGTGGAACTTGCTCAATGGGCGCGCGGAGCGCCGGGCTCGGCACATCAACTTGGCGACGGCGAAAAAAGTTGGACAGCCACTCGTCGCCGGCGGTCGTCTCGCGGTGGTGGTCGGGTTTGGTCCGGTGGGGCGCTCGGTGCATCGTTTGTTACGTGACGCCGGGCTCGCGACGATCGTGATCGATCTGAACATCGACGCCGTATCGGAACTGACTGCCCAGGGGCTCTCCGCGGTTTTCGGGGATGCGTCCCATGAGGGGATCCTGGAGCAGGCCGGCATGCGACACGCCTCGCACCTGGTTTTGACATTACCGCACTCGGCAGCTCGGCTCGCCGTCGTCACCGCGGCAAGAAGCCTGAACGCCGATGCACGGATTTTGGTGCGGGCACACTATCTCCGCGAGCGGGAGGACCTGGAACAAGCCGGCGCGACTGCGGCAGTGTTCGAGGAGGCGGAAGCGGCGGTGGCTTTGGCGCGACTGGTTCTCACGGACACCGGCGCGCAGCGGGATGTGGTCGAGCGGAAGGTCCGCGACCTTCGGCTTCAACTCATTCTTGAAAACATGTCGAACATCCGCTCGCAGCGTGTCCGGAACATCATGGTCCCCTGGACTCGCGTCAGAAGGCTTTCCATGTCGGCGAGTCGGCAGGAAGTTCTTCAGCAGATTGCCGAGCAGCGTTTCACACGCTGGCCGGTGACCGAGCCCCAGACCGGCAAGGTACTCGGCTACCTTTTGGCTAAGGACCTGATCGCCGAGGCCTCGAATGACGCAGACTGGACCCGCTTGGTGCGTCCCTTGCGCGTGGTGCGATCGGACGACGACATCGAATCCACATTGTTGCAAATGCAAAGTGAAGGCGCGACGATGTGTGTGGTGGAGGACGGGGGGGCCCCAGTCGGTCTCATCACTCTTGAGGACATCCTGGAGCAGGTCGTCGGCCGGATCGAAGACGAGTATCCGCATGAGCCGACGGTCTCTTTACGTGAGGCGGTCGCAGCCGGCGGCGTCATCCTGGATCTCGCGGGCCGCTCGCCAGAGCAGGTAATCATGGAGCTGTCGGGCACAATTCCCGCTCGTTGCCTTCCGCCTGGGGCGCGAATCGTCGAACTGGCATTGGCCCGCGAACGTGAAGTCTCCACCGACCTCGGCGTCGGTGTAGCCATCCCTCACGCACTCTGTCCAGATTTATCCCAACCATTGGTCGTAGTCGGACGATCTAAGGAAGGAATAATCTTCTCTTCGCAAGCTGCCGAACTGGTTCGGCTCGTGTTCCTGCTCGTTACCCCCGCCGACCGCCCCGAGCTGCAACTATCCCTGTTGGCACAACTCGCTCGAATCGTTGGCGACCATTCGGCTCGCGAGCGTCTCCTACAAGCGACCACCGAGTCTGAGGTCATCGACATCCTTTCCGAAGAACAGCGGCTCCCCGGCAATCCAGCACCAGCCAGCTAATTCAGGTCCGGACGCTTTAACCTCGGAAGACGCCGCCGCAATCTTTGCACAGCACGGCTGAGACAAACCCCGATGTGCCACAACATCGCGCCGAGTATTGCAAGACTGGCTGCAGGCAACGTCGCCTGAAGCCAAATCTCTCCTGAAACAGTGCCAACTAAATCTTTGGAGTTGCAACCGGTGCCTTTGCCGGCGGTGCGGGAGGTGCTGGCGGTGCGGGAACGCGGAGGGGTTCGGGTGCGAGCGGCGGAGCCGGCTTCCGCTTCATGATTTCACGCAGCAGCTCCGTGCGAGAATTTCCCGAATTCAATGGGACACCTTTTGGGGATTCCGGTGCAGCCTTCTGCTCCTTGATCGAAAGATCTCCATAGATAACCCGATAGTTGGACGCTCCCGCCACCTTGTACCAGAACACCGGAGTCGTCGCGTCGCCATGTTTGATCCCTTTGCCGGCGTACCGAGCATTCGATTCCGCGGGCAAAGTGGTGGCAAACATCACTCCTCGACTCAGCGGGAATGACAGGTTCATCACATCCTTGGTCCAGGCTGCGGCGGGCACACCCGGATGCTTCTCAACCCAGTCGGTCATGCATGCTGCAATGGCCGCATGATCCAAC
>CAZFLF010000517.1:0-5480 GCA_964519825.1 uncultured Pirellulaceae bacterium
GAATGCAAGTACTCCGGTGCGAAGTCGGCCCCGTTTGGCCAGGCTAGTGTATGTCCGACGATCGAGAAAGACTTAAAGTACTCGACGTCTCGGAGCGGTTCAAAGATCTGTCCGTCCAACGAGCCAGACAGGTCGATCTCGGCACGGGTTCCGTCGCTGAACGACACCTGAACGCGATGGCCCACGATGTGCCGGGCCTGAGTAACATGCAGAAACATGGATCTACTCCAGAGGCTTAATGGGGTTCAGGGGCTGCCGGGCCTGGATGAGTTCCCAGTTTCGATCCAGTTCTTCAGTTTCCTATGGTAAAGCGTCGACACGGACTTCGCACGATTGAGATTGTGAGTACTTGATTCGTTTTGTCACCCCAGGCCGCAATACGGTTCGAAGGTCCAACGTCTCAGTTCTCACCAAGTCGGTGTCCGGATCACCTGCCTGCGAGACTCGCTCGCCGACCCTAATTTTCAGCGCAACATGCACCGCACCATCGGGGCTTCGCTCAATCGTTCCACTGATACGCGTGCCAATTTCCAGTTCGCCGCCGCCAGTTTTTGGCTTCAATGTGCCACCAGCCACGAAATGGAACGATCGTCCGATCGTTGTCACGATCGATGGTTCGGCCAGGATCCTCGCCTTGGAATCCGCAGTAGCGTTCTCCAAGAGCTTAATCGACAGCATCATCCCTGCACCGGGATCGCCCGGTGCAGCAGATGTATTCGATAGCGCCGCCGCACTCGCGCAAAACACAACGCACAGGAGACACTGCGTTTTCATGGTTCGACTCCATTCTTTTGCTGTGATTGATCTGCTTCTGACGAACGCCCAGGGTACAGGCGCGGCGCTGAAGCGAAGCGGAAGCGGCGTCGCCTGCTACCCGTTGTTAGGCCTGCGTTTCTGTTTCGCGATTAAGTTCTTGCCACATGACGTCATCATACTGAACCGGCAATATGTCGCCGTGAAAACGGTCTTCGATATCTCGAGCGAGCAGGTCTTGAAGTGTTCGATATGTTTGCTCATCAATCTGTTCAATTGTTGTCGCTCGGACTGGCGTTTTAGGATACTTGCGCTTGAGATGGTTCATGATAGGCGTATCCACCGCACCATGAAGGAACCGACCGATTCGGGAAGCTACGTCTGAGGAGGGTTGCGAACAATAATAGACGTATACCTTTAATACGATATCCAGTGTTTTCGCGGCTTGACCAAACGATGCGGGCTGGCTGGACTTGCGCTTCCCGTTCTTTAGCTTTTTCTCAGCGGTATGGATTTCTCGACAGAACCACTCACAAAACATCCTATGTGTTTGCTCGTAATCATCAGCGGAAGTGATGGCAGGCAAGCCCGAGGTCACCTCTCGAAATTGTCGAGCGATTTGTTCCTTGGAACCTTTAGCAAATACTCTCATCATGGCCGTAAAAGTTAGTGCCATGTCAAGAATATTGCTTTTCTTTGCATCTTCGGCGAGTTTGGGCACTGATACTTCTCTTGCTGCTAAGCAGGCCCAACGGCTGCGATAACGCGGCGGCGGGAGTTGATTTGCCATCGCGAGAAACCGAGCCACCGCCGCTCACGTTCATCGGTCTGTTCGGGGCGATCCAAGTCTAGCGTCAATCTTCGAAGGGTCCTGGCGGCAATCCAGCACCGCATAGACTTCAATTGCTTCTTTCGTCTGGTCGTAATAAATCGCAAATGGAAAGCGTTTCGACATACAGCGGAATAGCCCGTGATGTTTCTGATGGACCCCCGCGTAAAGCCGAAGCGATTCAATGTCAGTCATCAAACAGTCATTGAAGTAGAGTCCTAGTCCGTCGCGTTGTGTCTCGTAAAAGTCAGCGCCAATCTCCAAATCGTGTTCCGCTTCGGGTAAGACTCGAATGTTCATTCAAGACGCTCTCGCAAACGTCGTTTGGCGACATCCCAGTCCACAAACTCGCTTCGTCCTTGCCGTACAGCGGCAATCCGGTCTGCCAGCACCTCGCCGTGCCAATCAGGCGAAGGGATTTCCTCAGGGTGCCGAGACAAATCGGCCCAGAGTCGCTCCATTAACATCAGCTTTTCCGCGACAGTCATGTTGTCGAGCGACAAATCAGTGCTCATGAGACGAATTCCTTGTGTTGGTGCATGGCCTCCATTGTACCGCCCCGAACAGTTGAGTCGACCGCCGAATTGCGGTCGAGGATTGCCGCCATTTTGCGAGCTAGTACGGCAACACATCGACACTGTCCTATCGGACTACCTAAGTCCACCGTCCGCACCAGTCCTGCAACTTGTTGTTCGGCCTCACTCACGAGCAGGCACGACGGTACTTCACCCGCTCGTGCTGTGAAAAATGCGGGCTAGCTCCAAGCGAAATCGTCTCCTATCCTGTGCCCGCATGAAGCGCCGAGCAGAAAGACACAACGGGAAATCGACCGCCGTATCGGGAGCGAACGCAACCCGGTTCGCATATTCGACTCTGTGCACACTGTCCGGCGGACTACTGCTTTGGGCGGCGTTTCCTCCCGTCGGTTGGAGCTGGTGTGCGTGGGTCGCACCGGTCCCGTGGTTGCTGCTCGCCCGCAACCGGCAACCCATCGCCGGCCGTAGCTACTGGGGGATTTGGATAGGGAGTGTGGTGTTTTGGCTGGCGCTGTTGCAGGGGATTCGGAAAGCACATTGGGCAAACAACTTTAGCTTGCTCGCGCTATCGTTTTACGTGGCAGCGTACTTGCCCGCATTCATCGCTGGGGTGCGTTGTGCCGTTCATTATTCGCGCATCCCGCTCCTGCTGGTTGCACCGGTTGTCTGGACCGGATTGGAGTTGCTGCGCGGCTACCTGTTCACCGGTTTCTCAGTCGGGTTGCTTGGGCACACGCAAGTCAATCACTTGTGGTTGATTCAGATCTCGGACGTAACCGGCGCATACGGCGTCAGCTTTCTGGTGATGCTTTGCGCCGCATGTCTCACCGAGATGTGGCTGGGGTTTCGGACGAACAGGCGTTGGTTGCCTGTTGCAGTGGCGATTGCCGGATTGGGGGGGACGTGCGGTTACGGTTGGTGGCGAGTGCAGACCACTCCCAAGCCGTCCGACCAACCGCTCCGTGTCGCGCTGTTGCAAGGAACCCGCGACAAGGTATTCGTGACAAATCCGCAGTTAGAAGAAGAGTCGTTTGAACAATACCGCGAGTTGATGAAACGAGCCCGGGATGCCGACCCTGATGTCGATCTGATCGTTTGGCCGGAAGGGGCTTTCACCGGAAATTTTCCGGAAGTGATCGTCGATGGGCCATTCCAACCGCCGCCGGGGATTCCCTTTTCGTTGGATAAGTTCAACGAGAGACAACAACGCTTCGCGGAGAAGGTGCGCGTCGTGGCCGAGGAAGCGAATCACATTTGGCAAAACGGGGAGTTGCGGAAACGAGACGTCGATCTGGTCGTCGGAGTCACGTCCGTTGAGCTTCGGGGAGCCGACGCTTTCCTGCACAATTCCGTCTTGTGGATCGATCCCGCCGGGCGGATCTCTGGGCGGTACCACAAAATGCACCCGGTGATGTTCGGGGAATATGTTCCGTTCATTAGCGCCTGGCCGTGGCTGGCCCGTCAGACACCGATCGGGCTCGGATTGACTCCGGGGGACGGGCCCGTGTCATTTGCGGTGCACGGGTATCGCCTCGTTCCCAGCATCTGCTTCGAGAGCACCGTGCCCCAGCTGATTCGCAAGCAGGTTCGCCGGCTCGCAAACGAAACTGGCCAATCTCCCGACGTACTCGTCAACGTCACGGACGATGGGTGGTTCTGGGGTTCCAGCATTCTCGATCTACACTTGGCGTGTGCTGTGTATCGCGCCGTCGAGCTGCGGCGTCCATTTCTGGTGGCCGCAAATACTGGCATCTCTGCGGCAATCGATGGCAACGGACGAGTTCAGGAACGGCTCCCGCATCGCGCGGAAGGAGGTTTCATCTTGGCCACCATTTCGCGCGACGGGCGATTCAGTCTGTATGAACGTTGGGGTGACCTCTTCGCCGGAGTTTGTCTGCTGGCAAGCCTCTGGTGGACAGCCCGCGGCTGGATCTTGCGGCGAAAAGATTCAGGTACGTGGTACGCAGTACGTAGGTACGGAGTACGCAGTACGGAGTAAGCAGTACGGAATAAGCAGCTCTCCGCACTCGGTACTCAGTACGCCGTACTCCGCACTCGGTACTTCGTACTTTCAGCGCCTCACGGTGCGGCTTGGATCCACGCCTCGTTGATTGCGGCATGCTTCATACTCTTGCCTTCGGTCACGAAGTAACTGTACACGGCGTGAATCGTGCCGTCCGCGCCTTGCGTCACGGCCGGGTAGTGATAAGAACCATCAGGGTGGCGCTCCAAGTGCCGAGTCCACTTCCAGCTGCGCCCTTCATCATCGGAGAGCGAAGCGGCCAAACTGTTTCGACCGTTGGTTGTGTCGTTGTAGATCAGTAGCCAATGTCCGCTGGCCAATCGCATCCCATCCAGGCCCGAACCGGGGTTCGGAAGCTCACTGACACCTACCGGTCCCCAATTCATGCCGTCGTCACGTGACTCGGCCACGCGGATCTTGTTGAGCGGCCCGTTTTCTCGCATGTACGCGACGAGCGTCCCGTCGTCGCGCCGCAGCACCGCGGGTTGGATATTGCCAAATCCAATCAGCGGCTTGCTGGCAAACCATGTCGCTCCACCGTCGTCGCTGATCGCCATGATCGAAATCGAAAAGGTGTCCGTGTATAGCGGCAACAGTATCCGACCGGTGGGAAGGATCGTCGGCTTGCACCGCGGTTGCCAACCGAGCCGCTGGTACAGTTTGTTGCCCAGTCGCTCTTTCGCCAGGGCCACTTTGGCGTCGACTTCCGCGCTCCGCGTTAGATTCAGCTTCTCGACAAGTTGCGTCAGCACTCGCAACGCGTCCGTTTGAAAGTCGTCTGGCTTGATGAGCACCAACCCCTGCTTGTCCCAGCGCGGCGCACCGTCGCCGGAGTACTCGGTCGCAACTTTGTAATTCGTCAAGCACGACTCCCATGTATTGGCGAGAATCGTGGGCCAGAAGAGCCACAACCGTTTCTGCCCGTCGATCAGCAGGCACGTGTTGCAGTCGGGAAAGCCAGGCGTGTCGGCCAGCACGAATGATTCGCTCCACGCCCCCTGATCTTTCTTCTTCCTCGCTCCGAGCACCATGACATCATCCGCCGACCGCTCCCCCGACCCGCGATACCAGGACACAAGCAAGTCGCCGTTGGGGCACTCGACGATTCCCGGCGCGTGATTGTGCTGGGCGTTCAGCGGAAACACCAGTTCTGCGGAGTAATGCGGCAGGTCCGCAGCGGTGGCCAGCGAAACGATCGTCGAGAAGAGCAGCCCAAGCACTGTGGTTTTCATATTTAATCCCTGCTTTGATTGACGGTGAGACGTTTCAGTTTAGAGCGTCTTCCGAATATAATCGCAACCATGACTCACCCGCTTGCTCAACTCCTGGAAGACCCGAC
>CAZFLF010000518.1:0-5478 GCA_964519825.1 uncultured Pirellulaceae bacterium
GCCGCGCCAGCTCGGCGTCGTGTCCCATCCAACGAAACATCAGGGGCGCCAGCGGAATCAACGCCAAGAATAGGGGCGTGACCGCCCAGCCGAATCCGACGCCATGACGTATGACCACGCCAATTCGCCGTGGTTGCCCAGCACCGTGATATTGCGCCACAAATGTGTTGACATAGGAAGCAATTCCCAGCGGCAGCGCCATGATGGTCCACAACAAGTTTCCAGATGGCAATGTCGCCGCCATTTCCGTCGAGGAATGCCACAGCAAAAACAGGCGATCGACAAAGTTCATCACCGCCCATGACGCGGTCGACAATACCAGCGGTAACGCCAGGCGGAACACATCCCGGCCACCCGCTTCTCGATTCCACCACGTTTCGCGCGCCGGCTGCATCGAATTCTTTCCAGCAGTTCCACCAAACTTCGAATGTCAAACGACCAATGGCAAAAGACTAGTGGTCTGCCAAACCTAAATTGACACGTACGATGGCCTTCCAAGGCCGTCGATTCATGGTCGGCCTTGGAAGGCCAACCTACGAATTCCACCTTGGCAGACCACTCATTCAGTTGTCCGCGAATCAACGGATATTGCAAAGTAGGCATCCGTGATACGATTCGCGAATGCACATCGTGTTGTGTTATCCGGTCGAACCGCGGCATTTAGCCCAGATATCCGCGGTTGCTCCCGAAGCTGAAGTTGTCGATGCCGGACAAGAGCGAATCGCCAGAGAATTGCCCTTTGCCGATATCTTTTGCGGGCATGCCAAAGTCCCGGTTCCCTGGGAGCAGACGGTCGCGAACGGCCGGTTGCGTTGGATCCAGTCATCCGCTGCCGGCATGGATCATTGTCTGGTCCCGTCCGTCATTGACTCCGGTATCATCGTGACCAGCGCCTCCGGGCTGTTTGCTGACCAGGTGGCCGAACAAACGCTGGCCTTATTGCTGGGAAGTCTGCGTGGCCTACCCACGTTTTTTCGCCAGCAGCAAGCTAAGGAATTCACGCGTCGTCCCACCCGCGATCTCACAGGGACAGTCGTTGGCATCGTCGGGTTCGGTGGCAACGGCCGGCGAATCGCCGAAGTGCTGGCCCCATTCCACGTGCGAATCATTGCCACCGATTTGTTTCCGGACGACAAGCCGACGCGACTTGCCGAGCTCTGGCCCGCGGACCGACTCGACGAACTGTTACCGTTGGCCGACGTGGTGATCTTGGCGTTACCACTGAATCGCGACACGGTAGGGCTATTCGACGCGGCGAAATTCGAGCGAATGAAGCGGGGTGCGGTGTTGATTAACGTGGCTCGCGGTCCCGTGGTCGTGGAACGGGATTTGACGACAGCCCTCCAGTCCGGACATCTCGGCGGGGCGGGCTTGGATGTCACGGAAGTGGAACCACTTCCTGCGTCAAGTCCCTTGTGGGAGTTACCGAATGTCTTGATTACTCCACATGTCGGCGCACAATCTGCTACACGCTATGACGACGTTACTGATTTTTTTTGCGACAACCTCCAACGATTTCTGGCGGGTCAAGAGCTGTTCCATGTGGTGGACAAGCAATTGGGCTTTCCACCGCGGACGTTAGACTGGACGCCACGCCGCCGGCCAAGATAAGATTCAATGGACTGTGACACCCAATGGCGGGCGTCTCTGCGAGACACGCATCTTGACGAGCGCGGGAGGTGAGTGATGCTAACAACCACGCTGCATGACGTGGACGGAACATTGACTCGCGGCGGACAATCCAAGGACCGCGAAACGAATGACCTGTTCGAACGATATCTGGAAATCCTCAACGAGAAGCGGTTTCCTTGGACGCTCCACATGCGGTTTGGCAAACTGCTGGGCCGCGGCGGCCAGGGAGTCGTGTATCTGACGAAGCGGTGCGGCGCGGATGGCTTTACCGTTCCGGTGGCGATTAAGGTCTTTTCTCCGGAACGATATGTCGACACGCGCGGCTATGACGAAGCGATGCTGCGGATGGCGCGAGTTGCCTCGAGCGTGGCCCAAATCCAGCACGACAACCTGATCTACGTCCATGATTTCGTCGACCGGAATCGGATCCGAATGATGATCATGGAATGGGTCGATGGATTCGATTTGCATCGGTTGCTGACGAATCAGATGCTGGACAAGGTGAAGGACCGCGTGAGTAATCGCCGTTGCGAGTACATCAATCGCGTCATTGTCACTGCCGGGCCGGTGCATCCCCGAGTTAAGCCGGGCGTGGCCGTCGCCATCGTCCGGGATTGCTTATCGGGCTTGGCGGCGTTGCACCGTGAGGAAGTGGTCCACGGCGACATCAAGCCATCCAATATTATGCTCAAACGGACCGGGAGCGCGAAACTCGTCGATATTGGTTCGGCATTCGAAATGAATGCCCCGCCGACGGCTCGTTGTTGCACGCCTGCTTACGCGGCGCCGGAAGTACTCGAGGGGTCGGAATGTACTCCGCGCAGCGATCTTGCATCGCTGGGATACGTGTTGGTTGAGCTGCTCGGGGGCCGGCCGCTATTCTCCGGGATGAACTCGTCGCGCGAATTGCTGGAGGCCAAGCGAATCTTGCCGCAGCGGCTGAACGAAATCCTGCCGCACGAATGCACGGTCAACGAACTGCTCATGAACTTCTGTCGCGGACTGATCGCTCCGGATCCAATGCGGCGATTCCCCAGTGCGGAAGCAGCCGATCTGTTGAAAGAAGGGGCCGCCGCGTTTCACCGGCAACTCGTTCTGAGTGATTTGGCTTCGGAATACGGCAATGAGATTCGGCTCTGGCTCGAAGAGCTAAAAGATCTGGAACCGCAGGAAGAGCCAAAGACGACATCCAAGACGTAACGAACTGCTGCGCTCGTTCGGCCCTGCATTACTTGTTCCAAGAGTTCACATGCCTATAAGTATTATTTGCCCCGGCTGCAAGAAGCGGTTCAGCGTGAGTGAGAAGTTCGCCGGGCAGAAGGGACCCTGTCCGAACTGCAAGACGGTCATCCAGATTCCGGACAAGGCCGAAGAAGTCGTCATTCATGCGCCCGAGGTGGTCGGTCCCAAAGACTCCAAGGGAACAGGGGTTATCAAGCCGATCCTACGGGAGGAAACGCGATTCAATCCGAAGATCGCGGTTGGAATCGGAGTGGCGGTGATTCTGGTATTCGTTGCAGCGTGGATGATCGGGGCGTCGTACCCCTCGGCAGCCAAGGGAGGCCCCCACGATCCGCCCCTATTCTGGAAAGCGATCGCCGCGTTGGCGCTCGGCCCGCCGCTCGCCTTTAGCGCCTATTCATTCCTGCGCAACGATGAATTTGAACCCTATCGCGGCCAGGAATTATGGATCCGAGTGGCCGCCTGTGGAGTCGTCTACGCCATCCTCTGGGGCGTATTTGGATTTCTCCCGACATGGCTTGACATGAAAACGGGGTTCGAGGTTTTTCAATTGATGTACGTCGCTCCTCCGTTCGTCGCGGCGGGCGCGTTCGCCGCCTATGTCAGCTTCGAACTGGAGCTGATGATGTGCGTACTCCACTACGGGTTGTATTTGATCGTCACGGTCCTACTCCGCGTGACTGCCGGAATGAATGCGTTTTGAACTGTGGACGTTTGAAACTGAAACATTCTCCCCATGCGAGGCCAGCCGATGCTTCCGCGTGGTCCACTCAGGGAACAAGCGTGTCGCAACTCGCCGATCTGCCCGAAATCCAAGCTCTTGACGCGCGGCGGCGGCTCGTGCGCATCCCGCACGAGATCGATGTTCCGATCACGCCGCGCGTGCAGGCAATTATCGACACGGCCGAGTTTCGGCGGCTGGCCCACATCAGTCAGCTGGGACTGGTTGCGCTCGTCTATCCCGCCGCTCACCACACGCGGTTCGAACATTCACTGGGCGTGTACCGGATGGCGCTGCTGTACCTGAAGCGGTTGGCGCACGATCCCCGCTTCACAGCCACGATTTCGCCGCACGATGCCGAGTCGTTCATCGTCGCCGCGTTGCTGCATGATCTGGGGCATTGGCCGTTCTGTCACCCGTTGGAGGACATTCGCCTGCCCGGCGTGCCCGATCACGAGCTATTTGCGAACAGCTTCTTGCTGGAAGGAGAAATCGCCGACACGCTGCGCGATGACTGGGGACTCCAGCCACGCGACGTCGTCGCGCTCCTGTCCGAAGAGCCGCGCGACACTCGCTCGCGAGTTCTCGGCAGCATGTTGTCCGGTCCGATCGACATTGACAAGATGGACTACCTGTATCGCGACAGCCTGCATGCCGGAGTGCCGTACGGACAACATTTTGACCAGCAGCGGCTGATCGGCAGCCTCTGCCTGAATCGATCTGGTGACGGCTTGGCAATTATCGATAAAGGACGCACCGCCGCGGAAATGATGGTCTTCTCGCGATACGTCATGTTTAGCGAGGTCTACTGGCATCACGCCGTGCGATCGGCGACCGCCATGTTGCAACGCGCGTTCTACACGCTGCACCACGAGCTGGATTTGGACGCCCTGTTTCGGATGACCGAGCAGCGAATGATCGATGAACTCCTCCGTGCCGCAGGCAAAGGTCCTGCGGCCGAGTTACTCGGCGGACTCTTCGGTCCTACGCGACGGCTTTACAAGCGGCTCGCTCAATACAGCCACTTCGAGCAGCCCGCTTTGTATCAGCAGTTGGCCCGTCGGCCCTATGCCTGGCTGGTACGTTGTGCGGAATCTTTTGCGAGCATTGCCAGCCAACAAATCGGTCGCCGAATTGCCCCGCACGAAATCTTATTCGACGCCCCGCCCGTACAGCTCGAAGTCGAATTCAACGTCGATGTGTATTTCCCCAAAGAGAACCTGTACCGGTCGCTCGGAGATGTTTCACCGGTCGTGCAGACTCTCGCGCACAAACAGTTCGACGACTATGTGAAACGAGTTCGGATCTTCGCTCACCCATCGATCGTGGCCGAATTCTCGCGTCTGACGGACTTGAATGCGGCGCTCCAGGAAGCGATCGCCGGAACGAACTGATCCGAACATCATCAATCCATTCGTACGCCGATGTGGAGCAAAATGTTGGCGTAGCGCTGCTGGTCGGCCGTCTGGATTGTCAACACGTGATCGGCTGTCGCAACCGCCTGGTAAAAATCCCACTTTTCAATCGGTTTCAGTTCGAGACTCAGTCCGAACTTGCGAACGGTTTCTCGATACTGTGCCCAAACGGGTGGATCGGCGGTCAACGCATACGGACCGGTGGACTCGTACATCATCGTGTTAATCTCGTCGATCGGTACGGCGGACAAGATCGCCTCAAGCACTTGCGTGCAATTCACCACGCCCGGCATCAGGTTGAGCGAAACCAGTTCCGCGTTGGGACCCTTCTTCGACGCCGCCGGATAGTTGCCATCGGCAATCAGAATTGACGAATGATGACCTGACCGGCCAATGATCCGCAGAATTTCGGGATGGAGCAAGGGGTAGTTCAGCATGCATTGCACTCGAAGGAAATGACCAAATCCC
>CAZFLF010000519.1:0-5467 GCA_964519825.1 uncultured Pirellulaceae bacterium
GCTCGCGGACCGCCACGACGCAACGCGCAAAGTGGGCCGCCCCTCCGTCGGACAAATCGTCGCGAGTCACGGAAGTAATCACGACATGCCGCAAACCCAGTCGCTGCGCTGCTTCCGCCAGTCGCTGCGGCTCGTCGTCTTCCAGCGCTTCAGGGCGTCCGCGAGCCACCGCGCAGAACCCGCATGGCCGGGTGCAGACGTTGCCGAGAATCATAAACGTGGCGGTCTTTTGCGAATAACACTCCATGCGATTCGGGCACTTGGCGTTGTCGCACACCGTCTCCAGCCGCAATTCGGTCAGTAATCGAGAAGTGAAATGATTGGCATTCCCTTTCGGCACCTCGCGTTTCAGCCACCGGGGCAGTCGCTGAGAGTCGGCGGCGGCCGGTGAGGCAATCGGCAGAGCAAATGTCGTCGATGATTGCACGAAGTCTTCCTCGGAAACTTGGGAACTAGCGATCGCAAGGAAATCTAGACTAGCAACGATGATATTCGCGAACAACGCATGGTGGAACGCCACAATGCTGGGCCCCGAGTTTCGGAGAAACTCGGCCACGTGGTCGCGTCTCTCCGAGACGCGCACCCCAGTGTCACAAGTAGCTTGGCATCTCAACCGTATTTCCAGGTCGCAGCTTCTTCTCCGTCGAGACGCAGGGTCAGGCACTTTGCACTGCCGCCCGCTTTGACGAATTCTCCGAGTGGCGTCTCAATCGTCGCAAAGCCGCGCGAGTGGAGTGCCGCGTGCAATTTGGGACAACCAACATTTGTCACGACAGTTTGACCGACGACGACAGCATTGCAAGCGAACGATTGGGCCACTTCCGCGTCAACTGGGATCAATTCGGTGACTAGCTCGTCGAGGACTCGGAGGCCGTACTCGTCAAACGCAGCAGGAAAATAAATCGCCGCCGCCGGCGTGAGCGGGCAGAAACAGGTGTCGAGGTGATAGTAGTAGGGGTCGATCAACTCTAGCGGAATCACACGGGCATTCACCAGCTTGCCGACGTGTTGATGCGATTTGGCGTCACTGCGTTTGCGATAGCCGGCGAAGAGAGTCTCGCCGCAAAACAATGCGTCCCCGGCTCCTTCAAAGGACATTCGGGGGGGGAGACGTAGCACCTCGAAACCGGCCGCGGCCAGCCAGGCGGCGTCATGCTCCTCTTCGCCTTGTCGCTGAGCGTGCCGGAACCGAGAGAGAATTGCCTGGCGGCGGAAAATCATGGCCGCGTTCGCCGTGAAAACGAGATCAGGCAACCCCGCCACGGGTGTCAACAGCGAAACCCGAACGCCGAGACTTTCCAGAACCTGTCGCAGCGTCTGCCATTGAGTCATTGCCAGCGCGTGGTCCACCTGACGCTCACGGTTCATCCACGGATTAATCTCGTATTCGATCCCGAAATGATCGGGAGGGCACATCAGGATTTGGGGAGCGGTTGCCATGCGGGGAAGGTACGCCGCTCGCGGCGTCATGTCTACGTGCAGATCGCCGGCGGCACATTCGGCAGATTCGCGACTACCCCACCCGGCAAGGAAACCCGATGCTACATGATTCCTGACCTAGATTTGGGCGGAGGAAGTTATGCTCGTAATCGTTGGTGCGATTATCGTAATTGGTTCGGTGCTTGGCGGATTCGCGATGGCGGGTGGCCACATCCACTCGCTTATCCATGCGTCCGAATTGGTGACGATCGGCGGTGCGGCACTTGGCGCGCTGATCATCATGTCGCCCGTGAAAGTCATCAAGGACCTGATTCGCGGCATGCTGGCGACGCTCAAGGGCTCGCCTTACAACAAGGCCGCGTATGAACAGCTGTTCAAAGCCATGTACGAATTGCTCAAGCTGGCCCGGTACAACGGCTTGCTGGCTTTGGAGCCGCACCTGGCTAATCCGCACGACAGCAGCATTTTTTCGAAGTACCCGTCGATCATCAAGAATCACCACACCGAGCAATTCATCTGTTCCTCGCTGACCTTGGTCGTCGATGGTTCGGTGACTCCCGAACAGTTGCCGGAGTTAATGGAGACCGAACTCAAGGCGATGGAACAGGAGCATCATGCGCCGCTCAGCGTTCTGTCCAAGACGGCGGATGGATTGCCGGGATTCGGGATCGTCGCGGCGGTGTTGGGCATCGTGATCACGATGGGCGCCATCGACGGCCCGGTCGAAGAAATTGGACACAAAGTTGGCGCGGCACTGGTTGGTACGTTCCTCGGAATTCTGTTGTCGTACGGCTTCTTCGGCCCATTGACGGTCCAAATGGAGTTTCTCGGTGCAGCGGAGATGGCCTATTTTCGGTCTATCACGGCGATCGTGGTCGGCTTTACGGGCAAGAGCGCCCCAAAAATCGTCATTGAACAAGCGCGGCGCGGCGCTCCCAGCGAATGCCGGCCCGATGCCGCTGCGTTGGATGCAGCCCTACGAGAACTCGGTTAATCCTCAAGGAGACTCAGCACTATGGCAGGTGGGGGAGGTGCATGGAAGGTCGCCTACGCCGATTTTGTTACGGCGATGATGGCGTTTTTCATGGTGATGTGGCTGCTGGCCCAAGACTCCAAAGTGAAGGACGCTGTGGCGAAGAGTTTTCGCAATCAGAGCGGCCGATACGCTCCCGGTGACGCGTTGTTGCCGCCAAAACACGATCAGTACTTCAAGGACCGACGGACGACGGCCGAGCGAGGTGAATCGCCACCGAGCATCGACGTGGTGGCGCGAAACGCGCGGAAACCCTTCACGCTTGCCATCAATAACGGTAACCGCACGTCGATCGGCATCGCCATTTTGTTCGACGAGGATTCCGTTGAACTGAGTGAAGCGTCGCAAACCCTGCTTACCAACCTGATTCCACTGGTCGTCGGTAAGCCACAGAAGATCGAAATCCGCGGGCATGCCCGGCGGGCGGCGCAGGGTGCCGATCCGGGCCAGGACGCTTGGCAGATTTCCTATAAACGTTGCTTGAGCACTCTGAAGTTCCTGGAGCAAAAGGGAATTTCCGCCGATCGGATTCGGTTGAGCCAAGCGGGGTCGGTCGAGCCATATACCACGGGGCAGGAAGTCGATAACGTCGACCGTCATTCGCGAGTCGAGGTCTTCCTGCTGAGTGAAGTCGCCGAGGACGCTTTTGGCTCTCGCGACGAGCTGGAGCAGCGCTACAAGACTTCCAGCGAATAAGCTCAGGCATGTTTAATTTCCACCCAACGCTGCTCTCGATGGCTTCTTAGAATGGCCTCGCACAAGACGATTTCGCGATGTCCGTCCGCAAACGTGGGAAACGGCGGAGGCGCTCGCATATCGCCCGCGGTGATGTACCCGTAGAAGTCGCGAAAGAGCTGTTTGAACGTGTCCGCGAAGCCCTCGTTGTGTCCGCCTGGGTAACTGGTGATGTTTCGAGCTGCCGCCGAGAGTAGCGCCGGATCGCGTGGCAACGTTTCATTGGCGACTTCGCGATGACCAATCCACATCTCATTGGGGCGCTCGCTACCCCAGGCCAGCGACTGTCGCGAACCGGCAATTTCAAATCGCAAGCAATTCTTGCGGCCGGCGGTAACCTGAGACACGCTAAGGGTCCCCTTGGCTCCATTGGCAAAACGCAGTAGGACAAAGCCTGCGTCCTCGGTATCGATGTGGACTGGTTCCGTATTCATCGACGTCCCCAGTTTGCCGCTAAATGTCTCGACGCTCCCGACGGGTCGTTGTCGAACGGCGTGGACCGTTTGCAAATCCGCGCAAACCGCGACGACCGGTTGGTCCACCAGGTGTTGGGCTAAGTCCAGCCAGTGCGTCCCGATGTCTGCCACCGCACGCAATTCGCCCCCCTCCGCCGCTAAGACACGCCAATTGAAATCGGTGTCGTTCAGGAGCCAGTCTTGCACATAAGCGCCGGTCACATGCCACAAGTCGCCAATCTTTCCCGCGGTTATTTGTTCGCGCGCTTCGCGACACAGTGGGCCGACAGCGACTCGGAAACCAGTCACAAGGGTTGTTCCTCAGTCGTTGGTCAAAGAATAGACGGCTATTTCCGGACCGTCCGTTTCTCAGAGGGCATCCTCAGGCAATCAAATCGCGTGATTCGAACGCCGCTGTTGAGTTACGTTTCGTGCGGATTCGATCAGAAAATCCCAGACGAGTAAAGAATCGGTTTGAGCTTTCGCTAAACAACCCCACCCCCCACCTATTGACTATCTTTAAAAAGATCCTGAAACTGGGGGGCATTGTCGAACACTTCGCATGTCCGAGTTGACTCGTGCGACGTTTGTCGGCATTTCCGTTCGCTTCAATATCTCTTTCGGCGAGCAATGCCGAGAGCCTATCGAGACCTTAGATTGGAGGCCCAAGATTATGGTCAAGAACCGAAACGCCTTTACTCTTGTGGAATTACTAGTCGTGATCGCCATCATCGGCATACTGGTGGCGCTATTGCTGCCTGCGGTGCAGGCCGCGCGGGAGGTCGCACGGCGCATGAGCTGTAGCAACAACATCAAGCAAATCGGAATGTCGTTCCACAATTACGAAGGTACGGTGAAGCGGTTGCCATTCGGCTGGGATCAGCACGGAGCCATGTGGAGTACCATGATTCTTCCGTTCGTTGAACAAAGGACGGTCTATGACACGTTGATCTTTCAAGAATCAGGGCCAGGGAACTGGGACTCGGGAAGTGCCAACACGGTCGCATGCGGGACCGTGTTGGCTGTCTTTCGCTGCCCGAGCCAGCCGGGGCCAGTGAATATCGACAACCAGAATATTCTGGGCAGATTCTCCGCCAGCTATCGCGGCAATTCGGGATCCGAGTCGACTTCCGACGATGACAGTACGATTCCGATCCCGGGAACCAAGTCGCTACAAAGTACTCGGCAGAACGGCATCTTTTACGCCTGCAGCAGCACTCGCTTTGCGGACGTCACCGACGGCTTGTCAAACACAGTCTTCGTCGCCGAAGCACAAACGGCGCCGGATTTCTCGAAGGATGGCAATTCGATGGACGTTTGGGTTGTCGGTTCGCCGCAGGCGGACCCTTGCCAATGCAATGGCTCGAGTAATGGCACCGAATTCACGGAATCGGTCGGCAGCACCTTTGAGCGAATGAATCTGAGAAAGCTGAACCCGGCCGCGTCCGGATACCTCATGGAAATCTGCCACGGAAGTTATCATCCGGGTGGTGCCGTATTCGGGCTGGGGGATGGGTCCGTGCGCTTTATTGCCGAAACCATCGACCTGCAGGTTTTTCGCGCTCTAGGCACACGCGACGGCGGCGAACCCATCGGTGACTTCTAGTGCTCGGTCTCTTGAGCTTAAGGCGGATGGCTCGGCGAAAGGCCCCACCGGCTGAAAACTCGACGCTATTCCAATCGGACTCGGTAGAGGTGCACGTCCCAAGGGCGAAATTCGTCGCGAAATGCCCCGTCTTTGATCGTGAGACTGCGTGCCTCACCAAGCACCTCGACCGTCGCGCTCCCGGGTATTCCTTTCACT
>CAZFLF010000520.1:0-5438 GCA_964519825.1 uncultured Pirellulaceae bacterium
AACAGGCGCCCGGTGCCACTGCTGGCTTGTCCAGCAGTGCGATTCGAAGTGTGATCTACAACCAGAAACCGGCCGGAGTCGACGTGAGCGTGGGCACTGCTGGATTCGCGGGTTACCAATCGGAACCGTACAAGTGAGCACTCGACCGCGGCAGGAAGTCGCGCCTTTCAAGCAATCCCGACCGTCTGGCGAGTTCGAACCGCATTCACTACTGGGCAAGCCAGCAGTGGCACCCGGTGCTGTTCGAGAACGGACGTCGCATCGGCGTTGAGTGCAAGCGCGCGGACGCGCCCGTCCTCACGCCTTCCCTGCGCATCGCGCTGGTGGACCTGAAACTCGACGAACTTCGCATCGAGTATCCCGGCGAGAAGCGCTAGGTGCTGACCAAGAAAGTCGAGGCCGTGCCCCAGTCGCAGCTTGTGAATGCGCAGTGAGGTTCGGGCTTACCGCTCGAACGCAACGCGCCGCCTCTCTAGTTCGGCCAGGATTCCCGAATCGCCTTTGAGTTCAGCCAGCGGTTTGAGATGAGAGCGAATGTAGCTCCAGTCAAGCTCTCCGGTTTGGCGCGTGATGATGCCTTCTATGTCCAGCCAGTCTTTGCCGCGAGCGGCGAATGCTTTCATCACGATGAGGTCTTCGGCGGAACAAGTCCGAATCAGAGCATCACCAGGAAATGCAAACATGCTGGATCGGGCAACGGCGGACTCCTCGAACGCCAGCCCGCCCAGCGCAATGTCCAAACCGACACCCGACTTTGTGCGCAGCAACAACACGCGCCGTGTCAAGGCAAACTGCGCGGCGTTTTCTATTCGCCCTTCAAAATGGCTGAGGAGAATCTCAACGAAGGGTTCCTCGCCGCCAAAACCGGTGAGCAGTGTGAGGTCCACATCCACGGTTTCGCGCGGCTCGCCCCAGCGCTGCAGGGCCAGCCCGCCGATGAGGCAATAGCGCCAACGCTGCGCCTCGCAAACGGCTTGAAGTTCGGCGGCGGCTCGGATGACTTCATTCACGGCCTGCGGCTTTCATGAACCAGCGTTGTTGCTCGATGAGACCGGAAGTAGGCTTGGGTGCGCGCGGCGCCACACGGTAGTCCGCCGGGCCGCAAAGCAGCGCAATAGCCCGGTAGGCGTCGAGCCGGCGCAATTCGTCCCGACGCAACTGCTCCATGGCCTCACCGGCTTCCTTCCACGCCTGTACCCAGCGTTTGCCCTGAGCGATTTGTTCCGGCGTCCAATCCGCAAGGCTCGACGGTTCCGATTTCATGGGAAAATTATCACCTCGATCAAGTGAATCAGCCACCTGCAAATGATACCAGAAATCTGCAGCGGGATTAACGCGCAGCGGAAAAGTCAGCCAGGCAGAATCTCGAGGAAAGACAGGGGGAGTTGGGATGTCATATCCAGGAATACAAGTCACCCATCTTACGTAGGCTTCCGCAAAAAGACGCCTGGCTCAATACTGTTCCTCTACCCCCAACCACCGATAATTGCATCCGGCCGGTGAACGCCGTAGAGTGAATAATCGTTTGCTCGACCTAACAAAGGTGCTCAATGTCTCGCTGGCGTTTTCCTATCGCGGTGTTCGGAACAATACTGGCGGCCATTATTTTCGGTCGTCTCTTCAGCGTCCCATCTGGTCCGGTTCAGATAAAGCAAAGAGCCAGCCAGGAAGTTCAGGACGAGCGACGAGCTGCGATCGACAAGCTCATCAAGCTAGGATTCATTAGCGAAGTTAAGAAGCCTAGCAGTCGCTACCCGGACATGGCATACATCTACATTCTGCCGCCGTTTCATGACCTCTTGTACGACAAAAAGTTGACGACCGTCATTTACTGCTTTGCGTGGTCCTACGAGATTCCACTGGACGAGAACGGAAAGATTACTTTAGACGAGGCTGGCAATTCGATGATTCTGAAAGACGCACGCACCAACAAAACAATCGGCTCGTTTGACGACAAATTTGGACTGTCGCTGAAGTAGCGGTGACAGCCGCCGTGCTTCACGCCTGCTGGGCTTGCGTCCGCGATGCTTCCAATGGCCACCCACACAACTTTAGGACACTACCACCTTACGTAGCCTTCCGCAAAAAGACGCCTGGCTCAATACTGTTCCACCGCCGCAGGTCGTGAGCGCTGGCGAACTTTGGCTGTCCACCTTTGCCGTTTTCGCTCACCTTCACGTTAGCAGCAACGCGGCCATTTTACGTGCTCCCTCACGTCTGGAGTGTCCTTGCCTGCAGCGGCACTAAACAGAACGGACAGCATCGCAACGGATTTGTCGGCGTCCTTCTCCAAGAGTGGCAATGCTTCGATAATTTCGAGCGACATAGCACCACCTTTTTCGCCAGGCGGCCAGCCGGTCCCGCGGGTGGTGCCACACTAAACCGGCCAGCCGGCGCGGGGATCAGCCGCTCCCGGCAATTACGAGTTGTCAGCCGTTCAATCCGGCTGCGATTGCTTGTTCCTTGCACACCAAAGCACTAGCAGACGAGCCGGGAAACCGATACTTGTGTTCAAGGGTTGTTAGAATCTCCTCATATACCGGCAATCGCAAATTGCGAAAATAGCATCGCCGCACATTGGCGGATTTGTCGCCTGTCGGCTCAACGACTCCCAGCCATGGTGGATCGAAGAACCCACAAATCACGAAACAAAACTCAGTCCACGCATCGAATGTGGCCATGACGGTGTCGCCATCGCATGAATAGCCGTGCAGAGGAGTTCCAAATAGCCACGGGCCTTTAGATGGGTCGGTTGTTTGCGTGACGAAATGTACAACGCGACGAATCAATTCCACAGCATCTTCAGCCTGCTCGGCAGTGGGAGGCGAGTATTGATGCTCAGCAATATTTCGGACAGCCACTGCGCGCTTTAGAACCCGCGACGATAGATCGTCAATTACTCCGCGGCGGACGAGCAATTCGGCTTTACCGCCAGCGTCATCATCCCTGGGCGCCCCGCTGCATCGGCTGAAGTTGTAGGACGCCAAGTACCAGTCTACCAAACAGGCCAATGCACGACGCGCATGAGTTACGGCATTTACCAAAAGCCGCTGTTGGTCGAGAGAGTTACTTGCGCCTTCTGCTAATGCGATCTCTCTTGTTGCCCAGACAATCTGCGGATCGACGCCCATGCCGGGGGGATTAGTGATCGCTCCCCACGAATACCCGCCAGGCAGAGTGCGGGCCGCGTCAATGAGATCTTCGTCGGCGATTTCCTCGAACGTGCAATGACCGTTCATTCTGATTTCCAAATCGCAACGGTTCGCGTTGCTACCAAGTGCCAGCAGAACTGCCACCAAATAGCAGCACTCATCACGTTTCGTCGGATCAACCGTTCTTCGAAACGTTCGTGAAAATCAGCGTATCGAAATCTGGCCGAAACGTACAGGAACGATTCCTATGGATTGCAAATCCGCGATGTCCCGGTTCGAATCCGGGCGGCGCCTCTTTCTCTTTTTCGGGTCGATCGGAACCAACTCCCGCCAGCACCAATTCGTTACGACAAGCAAACCGCTTCTACCGGCACGGTGCCGACCAAGTCGACTCGATTTCGGGTCAGCGTACCGAGGCTGTTCTAGGGACTTCGTCCAAATTGCGGACCATGTCCGTACATGTGGTGCACTTCGACCGCCTGCCCCCATTGGATGTGGTCAACCGAAACGCCGAGCGCCACGGCGATCCGTTCTCGCTGCTTGGGACTCGTCGTGTATCGACCCGCCACGATCGACTCGACGACCCTTTGGTCGAGCCCCGACGACTCGACGAGTTTCGCAACATCCATGCCGCGCTCATTCAACCACTGCGCAAGCGTCCGGCGTGTTTCCATAGATCATCACGACCACGGTTGTCGCTCGAATAGGACGAAATACAGCCTTTGGTCTCCAGTATCGAATCTGTGGCTGTCAACTGTAGGCTGCCTTCGCTGCATCATAATCATCATAGCGAGTGTCTCGGCGGTCAGTGAGCGTGAGACTGCCATCGCGCAATTGTGGATCGTCGCCATCGATCCAATAGTGGCCTTCCAACTTCATGTTCCTGCCTTCTCCAATGCACTCAAGACGCATGGCACCGTAATGGGGAATAATGGTTTTTGGTTGGCGTGCGGCACGTGTCTCACAGAAGTACACGGCCCAGAGTTCATACGCGCCACTCTTTGTGGCAACGAATTGCTCAGCCACTAACTCCGACTTCGTATCCTGCGTAAGTAGGCGCATACTTAACGTAAAATAATTCTGGTGGACGACCATGAAGCCCGTGAACTGACCACCCGTCACCGTGGCACTCGGCCACATGTCGGCCGTAACGCTCCACGTACCGCTGATATTCGGCTTTGGCGCCAGGGACGACGGGGAAACACGCCACAGCCAAACGTGGAACAACCAGACGGCAATCCCCGTAACGGTAACTGAAGCTGAGAAGGCTCGAAGTCCGGCCGACATGGTCGGTGGCCAACCAATTAGAAGAAGGACAGCCAAGAAAGAGGCTGCCGCGATAATCGCAATGACGCCAAGTTGCGTTTTGTTGGGCATATTTGATGTTGCGAAATGCTTCGCCGCCAGACTTACCTGGGCTTTCCTCCCGAAGACGAGTCATCGCTTCGCCATATGCGTATCGTGCCATCGAAACTGCCCGTGGCCAAGATGGTTCCGCTGGGATCGATGGAAAGTCGAACATTCCCTCCGACTCGGCTTGAGCCGCAAGTTCGTGTGCCGCCTTTCGATTGGCAATCATGTCACGCAGGACGGAAGTCACTTGCAGGATTTCAAAGACCCCCGTTTGATCAGAATACGGCTGGTCTGATTTCGGCTTCGGGAGAATTGGTCGCGACCACAACTACACCTGCCAACAATTGCTACCGTGGTGTCAGATGCCAGGTATTCGTCGTGACCCGATGAACCTTTACACGCGAACCGATCGAAGGCTACGCGCAGCGTTTTTAAGAAGATATCGTGGCCGAAATGGTCGTGCTTTAGTCGCTTCGCCCGAAGTGCGGCAGGACGTTAGAACGGCGCAAGGGTGTGGCCCCTAAGGATTGACGGTTTGGTAGTGGTATCGAATCACCGTCGACGCTTCCGGCAAATCCACCCAACTGGATTTCAAGCGGTGGTGGCGGCGGTAATGGCTGACGCCGTCGTATCAGTTTGGTCAGGTAATCGCTGGCCAAGAATATTCCTGCGACCAAAGCGCCGCCGAGGTAGCCGATGCACAAGCCGATCACCATCCAGGCGACCAGGCCGGTCGATCCGGTGCCGCGCCAAACCGGACGCCCGCGCACCAAAGGAATGACGAGCATCGAAAACGGCAAATAGAATCCGCCCGCCAGGATCGAAGCCCACCGTGGTGACCGCTCGAAGACCATTTGCGCCAGCGACACCGTGGCGACAAATGCTGTGTAAAAGAATAGTTCCTCCGGGCGCGCCCGCGCCCACTGCAAGAAC
>CAZFLF010000521.1:0-5431 GCA_964519825.1 uncultured Pirellulaceae bacterium
AGCGCCCTGCATCATCTTCATCGATGAACTCGATGCCTTGGGAAAGAGCCGCGGCAGCAGCATCATTGGTGGGCACGACGAACGGGAACAAACGTTGAACGCATTGTTGGTCGAGATGGACGGCTTCGGGGCGAACGCGGGCGTGATTGTAATGGCCGCCACCAACCGCCCCGAGACGCTCGATTCAGCCCTGCTGCGACCCGGACGGTTCGATCGGCACGTACTTGTTGATCGCCCCGACATTCGCGGCCGCGAGGCAATCCTGAAGGTCCACGCCAAGGCCGTGAAGCTCGGTGAGAACGTTGACTTAGCGCAAGTCGCATCCCTCACTCCTGGTTTCGTGGGCGCCGACTTGGCCAACCTGGTCAACGAAGCCGCGCTGCTCGCCGCACGCAAAGAGAAGACCAGCGTCGGCATGGCGGAGTTCGACGAGGGCATCGAACGGGTCACAGCTGGACTCGAAAAGAAGCAACGTGTGATGAGCGACGACGAAAAGGAACGGGTCGCGTATCACGAAAGCGGCCACGCACTGGTCGCCTACTCGCTTCCCAATACCGATCCGGTCCACAAAGTGTCGATCATTCCCCGCGGGCTGGCGGCGCTCGGTTATACGATGCAGCGTCCAGAAGGAGACCGCTATCTGCTCACGCAGTCGGAATTGGAAAGTCGTGTCCAAGTGCTGCTCGCGGGCACCATGGCCGAGGAAATTATCTATCACGATATCTCCACCGGAGCACAAAACGATCTGGAGCGGGCTACCGAAATCTCGCGCAAAATGGTGATGGAATACGGAATGAGCCTGCTGGGACGCGTGAATTATCGCGAGTCCAATCGCTCGCCGTTTCTGGCCATGACTGGCGGCGACGAGCGACCTCGCACCCACAGCGAACGAACGGCCCGCGAGATCGACGAAGAAGTGAAACGGATCATCGACGAGTCGCTGGACAAGGTGCGACAGATACTCGAGGTGCGTCAAGCCGCACTGGTCGCATTGACCAAGCGGCTAATCGAAGTGGAGTCCATCGACTCGGACGAGCTGAGGCGGATCATCGAATAAAACTCGCCCGGTCCGCTGGTTGTCCCTGGCACCCACGCCACACCCATTCGCCCCACGTCTGCCGATACCGTGATCGAAAAACCGATCGATGTCGCTGCAGCGGAATGAGACGTCCGGCAAATCGGCGTGGAATTGATTAAGGCTTTTCCCAGCCCACCGGCTGCGTCCACGCCTGTTCCGTTTGATTATCGAAGGATGGGTTGGGGTGCGGCTTCGTGGAAATGATTACCGCCCGAACGTAGAGTTCTTTGCCGGTCAACTTGTAGGTCGGATT
The DNA here is from genome assembly GCA_964519825.1 of uncultured Pirellulaceae bacterium. GTDB lineage: Bacteria > Planctomycetota > Planctomycetia > Pirellulales > Pirellulaceae > CAZFLF01. The sequence goes on from CAZFLF010000521.1 coordinate 1,332, forward strand.
CGCGCCCGAAACTTTGGCCAGGACCTGGCCGACGTCGGCCGAGTAGCGACGAGTCGCGGCGATTTCCTTGCCGGATTTGTTCCTGACAGGTTGATTAGTACGGTCGTAGTCGATCGGAGTGCCAAGGAACTCGGTCGTATAGGTCACGCCGGATTGTGCCTCGATCTCCACCGTCAATTGACCGTCGGCAAATCGTACGGAACGGAGGGAGACGCCGGTGGACGCATAGAAATCGCCCGCCTGTATCGCGGTAATCAGGGCGGTGGGGGACAGTTCGGCGGCGCGGACCATCACCCAGCCCCGCCCCGGCGACGCACCGCGCGGACCGAAATAATTGTGCGAATCGTCCGTCCCCAGTCCGAATAGCGGCGGAAGCTTCAATTCCGCAACGCGAATCGTATTGGCTATATCCCACATCCGCTCCATGCCCACGTGCGTGTCGTCGCCAAGTTGATTTACTCCGGGATGGCCGTTGTAAATCTCGAAGAATTTTTCCTGAATGACCTCCGCCAAGTCCTCCGCCGTCACCCCATAGCCGAAGTTGGGATGGTTTACATGCGCCAGTATCGGCCTCCCAGAGCTGCGGCTCTGCTCCTCGACCGCAATCAAATTGTTGGCGATTGTCTCACGCACACTTTGGCCGCCGCGCGGTCGAATCAACTCCACCAGGTTGGTGGCATTGATGTGCACGGGCAGTGCTTGGAATCGATCTGTGATCTCCTCCGCCTGAACCAGCAAAAACTCGCCGGAAACTTCTAATAACGGCCGGATCTCATCCAGCGTTTTCAGCCGCACTTCTTCCTTGTCGTCAGTAACTCGCGTCTTGACCCATGTATCCCCGAACCGTTCCCGGTATCGAGCCAAAGCCCCATCGTTGTCGCGTTTGGCCGGGGAGTCGGTCCCCACCCACTTCTCCCCTTTGCTGAGAATGTTGTGGTCCGAGAGGGCCAGGAAGTGATAACCGTGTGACTTGTACCAATCCCCGACCATTTCCGGAAAGTCGTTGCCGTCGCTCCACAGCGTGTGCGTATGCAGATTTCCCTTGTACCAACGGAGCGCGGTTCCTGGCTCGGCAGCCCGCGACGATGCGGTCAGTGTCGAGATCAAGAGTGCCAGAACCAACGTGTGAAACACCAGGCGCTCGGCACGCCGTAGGACTGAGTAGGATGCGACAGACATGATTTCTTTTCTTCCTCAACTCATGGTTATACTTGGAACGACTGCGAATGACACGATTGTTTTGGAGTGCTGGGACTTGTCACAGCTTTCGGATTTTGGAGTTATTCGTGGGTAGGCTGTGGTCCGAAAGTCCGCAAAAAAAATCCTAGGCATGGCTGGCGGTAACTACGGAAAAAGAATCCTAAAGCGGTGATGAATCCCCGCACTCCAAAACGCCGACACTCGAACTTATTTCACGTTCGATAATATTATGGGGATGATTTCAGAGGCATGCGACGTGGCCATTTTGGGGTCAGGGTTCGCCGGCAGCTTAACCGCGCTGATCCTGCAACGAATTGGGCTACGGCCCGTACTGATCGATAAAGCGGCGCATCCGCGTTTCGCGATCGGTGAATCATCCACGCCAGCGGCCAACATCGTACTACGCGACTTAGCGATACGATACGACCTGCCGAGGCTACTGCCGCTGGTGAAATTCGGCCCGTGGCAACGGACCTACCCGCATCTCGGCTGCGGTCTGAAACGTGGATTCAGTTACTTTCAACACGTTCCGGGCCGAGCCTTCGAGCCCCAGGACGATCACGCCAACGAGTTGCTTGTAACGGCGAGCGCTGGCGACGATCAAAGCGATACCCACTGGTTCCGCGCCGACGTGGATCAATTCCTGGTAAACGAAGCCCGGGACGCGGGGACCACCGTTTGGGAGCGTACTGCGGTCGAGGAGCTCATTCCAACCGGCGACACTTGGAATATTCGCGCGCGATCGGAACAAGGCGAGCTGCGGATCGGGGCCAAGTTCCTGATCGACGCGACAGGGGAAGCTGGCCTGCTCCCGAGAACGCTCGCTATTCCGCGCGACGACGGGCGACTGCACACGCATTCACGGACAATCTTTGCCCACTTTCACGGTGTGCGAGACTGGCGGTCATTGCTCGAGGCGGCTGGGGGACGGGTCGGCGATCACCCATTTTCTTGCGACCATGCGGCCCAACACCACGTCTTGGACGGCGCGTGGGTGTGGGTCCTGAGATTCACGAATGGCTTGACGAGCGTCGGATTGGTTTTGGACGAGCGTCGGTTTCCGCTGAATCCGGCCCAATCGCCAGAGGACGAATGGTCGCAATGGCTCGCACGCTACCCGTCACTAGCCGAATTGTTGCGAGACGTGCGAATCGCCGATCCTCCGGGAAGACTAATCCGCACCGGGCGATTGCAACGCTGCTGGCGCCAGGCTGCCGGTAACTCGTGGGCTTTGCTGCCACACACTGCCGGTTTTATTGACCCGTTGAACAGTACGGGCATCGCTCATTCATTGTGCGGAATCGAGCGGTTGACAAATTGCCTGCAGCAAAACTGGCAAACCGATCGCTTGCCGCAGGAATTGTGCCAGTATGAGCGAACTGTCCTGAACGAGATCGCACACATTGACCGCCTGGTCGATGGCTGCTTCATGAGCTTCGGCCAATTTCCACTGTTGGTCAGTTACAGCATGCTGTTCTTCGCTGCTGCAACCACGTACGAACGACAACGATTGCAGAACCCAGGATTTAATGGCGCGTTTTTCGGCGCCGACCAAGCCCACTTCACCGCGATCGTGGCTCAGGCCCACGACGAACTACGCCAGCTGACCAAACGAACGGCAACCCCGACTGAATGCCGTGACTTCCAGGACAGGTTGCTGCACGCACTCGTTCCGTATAATCATGTCGGATTGGGGGATCGTTCAGTTCATAACATGTACCGTTACACGGCCCCGTCGGAACTCTGACCATCGGACGAGTACTGAGTACCAAGTACGGAGTACGGAGTGTCGCAGGGCGCAGTCAGGACATGGGTGGCGCATGTGGTTCGGGACATCGGTATCGAGCACCGAGTTCAGCGTACCCCGTACCCCGTACTCAGTACTCCGTACTTTGCCAGCAAGCCGACTGCATCGCAAGAAAAGAACAAGGGCGCGGCCAACCTTTCGGCCAGCCGCGCCCTGTCAGCGGGATCACGACACCTCAAGATCAATAAATTCGCTTCCGCTTCCGACTCGCCTCTTCCTGTTCGGATAATTCAGGTGTCTTCCCCCAAAGAAATTGCAAGCACCATGCCAGCTACTAGAAATTTTTCGATATGCAATGATTCTGCGTAAAAAATGAACTTTGGCAGGGTCGCGGCAGTTCTGACCGGACCCGCGTCGACTCTCGTAATTGGATTCGCGTCTCGTAACGAGAATCCATTGCGTCTCAAATCACGATTCGCGGCGTTCGGTTTGGCCGATATGGCGATATGATGTGCGGCCAAGTCCCAACCCCCAACTTGCGTCGAGACTCGATCCAATGCCTCAGTCGTCCACCCCCTGGTCGCGACTCGATGAAGCCGTTGCCGAATTTCGCCGGCAAGAGGAGGCGATTCACTTGGGGGGCGGAGCCGAAGCAATCGAGCGCCAGCATGCCAAGGGGCGGTTGACGGCTCGCGAACGGATCTCGCAACTGGTCGATCCGCGAACGGACTTTTTTGAGCTAGGCGTGTGGTCAGCCTGGGAAATGTATCGCGATTGGGGGGGAGCACCCGCGGCAGGAGTTGTGACAGGCATCGGTACCATCGCAGGACGGCGTCACATGATCATCGCCAATGACGCCACGGTGAAAGCTGGCGCGTTTTTTCCGGCGACCGCGAAAAAAGTGCTGCGAGCACAACGTATCGCATTTGCGAACCGCCTGCCGCTGGTCTATCTCGTTGACTCGGCTGGCATCTTCCTGCCGTTACAGGAGGACACGTTTCCCGACGAAGACGACTTCGGACGGATATTTCGCAACAACGCAGTCCTGTCGGCGGCCGGCATCCCACAGCTCGCTGCGATCATGGGAAACTGCGTGGCGGGTGGCGGATACTTACCGGTTTTGTGCGACAAGCTGCTGATGACGGAAGGCTCC
>CAZFLF010000522.1:0-5421 GCA_964519825.1 uncultured Pirellulaceae bacterium
CCCGGATTGGCTGCTGACGCGACTCAATCGAGCATGCGGCTGGGTGTTCTCGCGTGCGTGCCTGGCCGCAACTATGACGTTGGCCTGCTGCGCGCTGCTGTTGATCGCCACGCAGTTCGATCAGTTCCGCACGAAGTTGCCAGCGTTTCACGACTTCTTCGCGTCTCAAAACTGGATCTGGCTCGCCCTGGCGCTGGGTGTAACCAAAGTACTCCACGAATTCGGGCATGGGTTGGCGTGTAAGCGATTTGGCGGCGAGTGCCACGAGATGGGAGTCATGCTACTGATTCTGACTCCTTGTTTGTATTGCAACGTGTCCGACTCGTGGCTGCTCCCAAACAAATGGCAGCGCGCAGTGATCGGCGCGGCCGGGATGTACGTCGAATTGACGATCGCGTCCATCTGCACGTTCATCTGGTGGTTCACGCACCCGGGCATGCTGCATTTCTTATGTTTAAACGTGATGGTTGTGTGTTCGGTCAGCACCCTGATCTTCAATGCGAATCCGCTGTTGCGTTACGACGGCTATTACATCCTGGCGGACTTGTTGGAGATTCCAAACCTGCGGCAGAAGGCCGATACGATCCTGCGCCGCAAGCTTGGCGCTTGGTTATGCGGACTGCCGGAACACCCTGATCCGTTCTTGCCCCAAAGCCGGCAGGTCGTCTTCGCCGTTTTTGCGATTGCGGCGACCGTCTACCGGTGGGTGGTTGCGATCGCGATTCTGTGGTTCCTGCAGGGGGTCTTCGAGCCGTACGGATTGCGAGTTGTCGGGCAGTCGTTGGCGTGTTTCGTGGTCGCGGGAATGATCGTGCAACCCTTATGGCAGCTAGCTCAGTTCCTGCGTGTCCCTGGGAGGATCGATCGCGTGAAAAAACATCGAGTGGCAATTAGCGGTGCGGTGGGGGTGGCGTTGCTTGCCGCAATTTGGTGGCTGCCATTGCCCTGTCACGTGCGTTGCACGCTGTACCTGCAACCGCGCGACGCGGCGGTCGTGTATGTGGAATCGGCCGGAATGCTGTCGCGCATCATTGCACGGCCGGGAGATTGGGTCGATCAAGGCCAACCACTCATCGCGCTCGAAAACCTCGAAGTGGCGGTCGAGATTGAACAGTTACGAGGAGAACGTCACCGCTTGGAATCGCGTTTGAACAGCTTGCGGCAGCGGGCATTCGACGACGAACAAGCCGCGGGAGAAATCAGCGAGGTGGAACAGATGCTGGTCTCGACGGACGAGCAAATCGTCACCCGCGAACAGGATGAACGCAAGCTCACGATCACGGCGCCGACGCGCGGGGTTGTGATTCCGCCGCAGCCGGCGCCCCCCGTGAACCGCGATACAGGGCATTTGCCGAGTTGGTCGGGGACGCCGTTTGAGGAACGGAATCTGCGCGCCTTCCTGGCCGAAGGGGTATCGGTTTGCCAGATCGGCGATCCGAACAAGCTGGAAGCCATCCTGGTGATCGACGAACGGGACGTGGAGTTCCTACATCCCGGTCAAACAGTCGACCTGTTTCTGGAACAAATCCCCGGTCGCCGCTTCCGCAGCCAAGTGGAACAACTCTCGCAGGTCGACATGAAAATCGCACCCCGCAACCTGTCCAGCAAATCCGGTGGCGAGCTCCTTTCGCGGACCGACAGCGCAGGCTTGGAGCGGCCGCTAAACACCACCTACCAGGCGAATGCGTTTCTCGACGACGAGACAGGGACGTTGCTGATTGGAGCGACTGGCGAAGGAAAGATTCACGCTCGCCCGCAGACGCTCGCCCAACGCGTGTGGCGGTATCTCTGCCACACGTTTCACTTTGACGTGTGAGAAGTGGCACCCTACGCCGTTAACCCTTTTTCCAATTCTAGTTTGATTTCGCGGGCCTGTTTTACCTGTGCCTTAGTGGCGACGGTGATGATCGGAGGGCCAGCGGCTTTCTCTTGTTTCTTGCGGGGATAGTTGCGGCTCGCTTTGGACTTTCTCTTGTAGGTGTCTTTTAACGCGTGCTTGAGTCGCGAGCGGAGATCTTCGCCTTTATCCAAGACACTTTTGTATTCGTTCATCATGGCGCGATAGGCGCGCAACATCTCCGCAATGCTTAGACGCTCGGGCTCAAGGTTCTGTAGCTTTGAATTCCGCCGTGCCGCGCGTCACCTCCGGACCCAACAACGCCCTGCGAAGAATGCGCCGATGTTCCTCTTCCGCGGAAACGCCATGCGCGGCAGCCCGCTGTTGCAGCTTCTGGGTTACAATTTCTTCCACGTTTCGCAAAACTAACTCAGCCACGAAGACGCTCCTTTCCAACGGGCCAGAGATCGCCAAGCGGGTGGGGCTTTCCCGCCCGCTGTCGTCACAGTTGCCATTGTAACTGTTGTCGGTGGAAAGACCACGTCGGCCGCGGCGAGGTCGTTTTCCTGGTCCTCGCCCGCTACAAAGGCCTCATCGTCGCAGTCGGTGTCTGTGAGTGTCGGTAGCCCGCGGAGTCGATCTGCTAACCACTGTCAGATATGACAACGAACAAAGCCCCGCTCGCGCGGGGCTTTGCTTAGATCGTCGATCGCATCGAGCATCGGTTACTGGCCGCGCCGGCTCGGCCCCATTTCCAAGAGGTCGTGGGCAATCAGGTCGATCGAAGCGTTGAGGTCGCCGTCGACCAGTTCGAGATTGACATCCTGGCGCTGAGCGAAGGGCCGGCGGGACATGATGGCCATCGTCTGCGTACCGCTCGCCGGAGAACGAACAGGTTCCAAATGACTATCCAACCGGCTCATGATTTCGTCCACGCCCCGGCGTGCCGCGACGACGCGTTGCGAGTCGGAAAGACGATTTGTGGTATTTGAGTCGAGCGACGCCGTGGTCGCCCGACCGACACTCCACGCCGCAGCGCCCGCCGCCAGCGAGTTGCCGTTGCTACCGACTACTGCGGGCAAAGAGGACAGCAGCGAACTGGCTGGCGGTGGATCGGCAATGCCTTGCGGGTTGGTGTTGCCGACGGCCAGACCGAAGACCGCCGAGGCGGCCTGGCTCCCCGACGTGCGACTGCGGCCATTGGTGTACTGATACACCCTGTCGGTGCCGCTATCCACAATCCAGATGCCCTGGCTGCCGTTCGACGGATCGATCGTCAAACCGGTCGGTGTCTTGTTGGCCGAGTCGATCGTCCAACTGCCCAGATAGCTGCCGCTGACCGTGTACTTGAACACTTTGTCCGTCGAACCGTCGTTGACGACCCATATGTTGGTGCCGTCCGTGACGATGCCCTTGGGGTTGGTGTTGCCATTGTTGAGCGCGAAGCTGCTGGCGGCCGTCTGACTGCCGGAAAGGCGGCTGGCCGCATTGGCGTAGCGGTAAACCTTGTCCGTCTTATTATCGACGATCCAAATATCCGTGCCGTTGGTCGCTAGTCCCTCGACTTGTGCGGTCGACGACAACGTGCCGGCAGACCAAGAGCCTTGCAGGGCACCGCTGTTGTTGTAGACGTACACATTGCGATTCTTGTCTGCAACCCATACGGTCGTGCCTGCTGCATTGCTCGCCGCCCCGCGCGGAGACGTGTTACCTGTGTTCAGCGAAAAGTTATCGATGGTCAAGTTGCCGCCCGCCGCATATTGATAAGTGCGATCGGCAAACGAGTCGTCCACCACGAAGAACTTGGTCGCGGCGGCAGGCGGAAGCTTGATCATGTATCCAACGCCGTAGTTGCCCGAGAGGGGCTGTTGCGGGGCTTGCACGATGCCACCGGCGAACCAGCCCGCGACATAGGCGTTGCCTGCGGCGTCAATATGCAGGCCAGCGACAGGGACGACGATGTTGATGTTCCCGTAAAAGGTTCCGGTCACAATTCGGTGTGTTTCCAGGAATGTCCCCAACAACGGATCCAGCTTCGTCACGAAGGCATTTTCGACTCCCCCGTCCGCGGTGAGGGTTTGCGGACCAAAGTCCGCGGTGCCCCGGAAGGTGCCGACCACATCGACGTTCCCCTGGGGATCGACCTTGACATCGCCGCCGAGGTCCATACCGCTACCGCCGAATCGCTGGGCCCAGTCCACGCTGCCCGTGGCGGCGTTGACACGCGCCACGAACAAGTCCCGGCTGCCGGCGCTGGTGAGGGAGGTGGAATCGAAGATGACGGTGCCTTCGAATTGGCCGGACACGTAGAGTTGCCCCTCTGGGCCAACGGTCGTCCCAACCACGCTGCCGCCGGTCGTCGCCGGCAGATCCCGTGCCCACAGCCAGTTGCCGGCGCCGTCGAGCTTGGTGATGAGCGGGTCAGAGCTGGTCGCGCTGAGCGTCACCGTCCCCGTCTCCGTGGGAAAGTCCGCCGTGCCCTTGAGCTTACCGGCAGCATAGACATCGCCTGCGGCATCGACCGTTATACTCCACAGGCCGCCGCTTGCCGTGGAGCCGGTGATGGTACGCGTCCACAGCTCCGCACCATCGGTGGTGAACTTGCTGACGAACATCACCGGCGAGTTACTATTACTACTTGCAGCGTCGAGGGCGTCGAACCCCCCGGCCACGATCAGGTTCCCGCTGGGATCGATGGCGACGGCGTTGCCTCGGTCATACCCGCTGCCGCCCCGCTGCTGCACCCAGAGGAATTGGCCGTTGCCGCCGTCGAGCTTGGCGACGAAAACGTCGGAGCCGCCGGCGCTGGTCAACGACAGCGCACCGAATTGGGCCGTGCCGTCGAAATAGCCAGTGACGAAGACGTTACCGCTCGAGTCCAAAGCGATGCCCGCACTCCGGTCATTGCCGCTAGACGGGTTGCCAGCTCTGACAGCCCAGAGGAACTGGCCACTAGCATTTTGCTTGGCCACAAAGATGTCTGCAAAGCCATTACTCGCCAGCGTGATGTTACCGAACGTAGCCGCGCTTGTAGAAGTAGATAAGGTTCCTGTCACGTAAGTGTTGCCCGCGCCATCGCCGTCCATGTCAGAAACTAGGGCGGATTGCATCGCGGTGGCCCAGCCCGCGTCGAATACCACACGAGTCTCGAGCGGCTCCATCAGAAGTCCGCGAGAGGTGCGCCGGCGGCGAGTTGTTTTTCCCGCTGAGGATTGACGGCTCGGACGGGCGAAAAGCGTACGCAAGTTAAGCAATGAAGTCGGGAATCGCATGTGGCATGCTCCTGTGGCTGGTGGGGCTGGGTTTCTCCGTCTCTGTCAGCAATGCGAAATCCGGCTTGAAAAGGGATCATGAATTCCGGGAATGTTTTCGGAAAAGCCGACGTGATCGCAGGAGCGTGCGGATGGAGGCCATGCCCGAAAGCCGGAGAAATGACGTTTGGCTACACTTTCGTCGCGATGGGACTAATTTTGAGCCAAGATGGATGGGCCTGTTCGACACTGCGCCGGACGAGTGGTAACATTCCAAAATGACTGTGCAAACCTTTCGAGAGCTTCTGACACAACGTCCGTTCAAGCCGTTCC
>CAZFLF010000523.1:0-5417 GCA_964519825.1 uncultured Pirellulaceae bacterium
CATGCGCACCAGCCAATACCCGACACGTTTGTTCCACTTGTCGATCACCACCGCCACGCAGGCACTGGAGATCAACATCATCACACCCGTGGCGTACGCACCTCCCTGGGCTTCAACGCTCGCGTTGAAGAACCAAGTGACGAACAAATTGACGCCGGTGAACAAAGCGACGAGCGGCCGCGTAGCACCGGCCCATTCTGGCGCCATACCGAATCGCGGCAAATAACGGGGAACGAGGTTCAGCAACCCCGACATGGCGCTGGCCCCAGCAAACCAGAGGATTGCCACGGTGCTCAGGTCGTAGATGGTTCCGAATACTTCGCCGAATAGCCGATTGACCTCGTAAGCCGACTCGCCGTGTGCGATATACGCCAGCGCCCGGTTGACGGCATGGCCACCCGTTTTGAGCTCCTCCGGCTCGATCAACGTTGCCGTGACCAACGCGGAACCGAACAGCGCAAACGACATGATCACCGCCGCGGTCAACAGGAGCTTTCGCGTGTTGCGAATGCGTCCCAGCGGCCGCGCCGGGTCGTCCCCCGGATCCCCCTTCACCAACGGCATCACGGCGACCCCGGTCTCGAAACCGCTGAGACCCAACGCCAGTTTAGGAAAAAACAGCGCACACGTACCGAGGATTGCCAGCCAGCCTGTCCCAGCGATGGGGGTCGCTTCCGCCATGTGCCACTGGCCGCTCGTGACCTGTTCGAGCCAGTTTGCGAACAAGGCCGGATGACCGAGCAGATAGGCGACCCCACTGCCGATCACAAGTACGTTCAACACGAGATACAGGGAGACCAAGGCGACCGCGATGCCGATCGCTTCCTTAAACCCTCGGATGAATACACCCCCCAGCAGCACCAGTAGGAACATGGTGAGTAGCAATTGACTTTGCGCAAGATCGGGGAGTGTCTTCCACAGCGGATTGTGAACCAGGTGCTCAGCGGCATCAGCCGCCGACAGCGTTTTGGTAATGACGTAATCCGTCGCGGCGAAACCGAGCAGTACCAGCACCAGAAGCTTTCCGCTCCAGCCCCGCAGGAGTTTCTCGAGCATCGCGATGGAACCTTGCCCGGTAAACGACTCACTGGCGACGTGGGAATAAACCGGTAAAGCGCAACATAGCGTGACCGCGATCAGGATCACGGTGGCAATCGGAGCCAGCAAACCGGTGGCCTCAAAGGCAATAGAGGGTTGGTAACCGAGAGTGCTGAAGTAATCGACGCCGGTTAGACACATGACCCAGAGCCAGAAGCTCTGGTGCGTCGGCTGCGAAACGCTATTCATAGTCGGGCAAGTTAGCCACGGGGGCTGGTGCTGGCAAGACGTGACGGTCTCGCCAAACGCTTCCTGCGGCTAACTAGGACAGATTGTTCGTTGACTTGCGACAGAACTTGATGCCCAGCAGAAGAATGGCTGCAACCGAAACAGTTGCAATCACTTACACTTCGGACGTCTGGGCCAATCGAGGGCCGCACTGAGCCACCTCTGCTTCGTCGAAATCAAGATGCACGACGCTCCGTTGCTGAAGTCTGTCGCGAAATCGTATCGGCCCGAATGCTGGACAGTCGGGGACGAGGTCACGGGAGGGATTGTGCAAGTCCAACAAACTATTCGGAAAGCGCTACTGGAGCGACGCGATTCAGTGAGGCCATTCGATGAGCGTGGGGACCCAACCGGCGAAGAGCTGTTTCTGCATCAGCCAAAAGGACTTCTCGTCGTCGGAACTCAGGCGGAGTTCAAAACAGCGAAAGGCAACAACACGCACAAGATCGCTTCATTCGAGCTGTTTCGACGGAACATCAGTTCCCCTGAAATCCTCACTTACGACGAACTCATCGAGCGCGCGAAGCACATCGTCGAACGCTGTGACGAGGAATCGCCGGCACGAACTGAACCACGAACGAAAGAGATCCCCGCCGAAAGCTGAACTATTGAAGTCTCGGCGGCGGTGGCTGGCTTGCCAACGGCTTTGCGTGGGCACACATTTGGATGGGGGCACCTGTGCCACCCGTGCCAACCCGCCGAACGTACTTAGTCCAATCCGCCGGAAATAAACGAATACTACCGCCAAGAAAAATGCCTCGTGGAAGCCTCCGACGAAAACGGTTCTAGCGCTTACAGTTCCCCGCATCGCTGCTGCTGGCTAGAATCCACTCGTGCGTACTTCAACCACCAACAGATTCCTCGCACCGGAAGCGGTGTCAACCTGGTACGAATGAACCAGGAGTTAATCAGGCGCGGCTTCATGGAAGCTGTTTTCAACGAAGAACGTCTGGAGTAAACATGGTTACGATTCGATTGCCGGACCCCGAAGCCAAACGACGCGCGCTCGGTTTCCTGGCCGGCCGCTTCTCGTTCACCACTTGGGCGAGCGGCGAAGTATTAGTGCCGGATGCGGCCTTGGCGGCATTGGCGCACGAGGGGATCACTTTCACTGTGGAAGGTCCGCCGACTTATGGACAAGCCGTACCGCCGTTACGAGATGCTGCTTCCACTACGGTTCAATGATGGCCAGCCGATTCCCGACGGTCTGATCGCCGATACGCTCATTGCACTGGAACAACAGTTCGGGGCTGTCTCGTGCGAAACTCAAACGACGCGCGGCTACTGGCGGTACGAAGGGGAAGCGTACCGCGACGAGTTAGTTCGCATCTACCTTGACGTTCCCGATACGCCGACGAATCGGGACTTCTTCGCACAATTCAAAGAACAACTCAAGACTCGATTCAACCAAATCGAAATTTGGATGACGACTTACTCGCTTGAGGTGATGTAACTGTCTCCATCGAACTATTGCATGGTACACATACGGCCCTCGACGATTTCGGCCGCCATGTGCTAGATTCTCGTGCTTTCCCGCACGCCCACCCTGAAAACCCTCCTGAAGCCTGGCCGTGATCATTATCCTGAAACAAGGCGTCACCGACGCGCAGATCGACCATGTCCTCGAACGAGTCGCGGAGATGGGTTTGAAGGCGCACCTCAGCCGGGGTACCTATCGGACGATCGTGGGCGTGATCGGCGAAGAAGAGCGAGCAAGCGTCGAACCATTGCGCGCGATCCCGGGGGTTGCCGACGTCATACCAATCTTGCCGCCGTATAAGTTGGCCAGTCGCGAGGCGCATCCGCAGTCGAGCATTGTGGACGTGGCAGGAGTCAAAATTGGCGGAGGGAACTTGGGAATGATCGCGGGGCCCTGCGCTGTCGAAAGCGTCGAACGGATGGAGTCGATCGCCGCCGCCGTGAAAACGGCCGGTGCGAATATCCTCCGTGGTGGAGCCTTCAAACCGCGCACCAGCCCGTACGCCTTTCAAGGTCTGGGCGAGGACGGGTTGAAGATTCTGCGGGCGACTGGCGATAAGTTCGGTTTGCCGGTGGTCACCGAGGTCATGGATCCGCGAAACGTGGAACTTGTCGCCCAGTATGCCGACATGATTCAGATCGGCGCCCGCAACATGCAGAACTTCGTCTTGTTGAACGAAGTCGGGCAGACTCGCATACCGGTTTTGCTGAAACGCGGCATGAGCGCAACCGTGACGGATCTGCTGATGAGCGCCGAGTACATCCTGGCTCAAGGGAATGCAAACGTCGTGTTGTGTGAGCGCGGTATCAAGAGTTTCGATACCGCGGCGCGTAACTTGTTCGACGTCGCTGCCGTCCCCTTGGCGCAAGGTTTGTCGCACTTGCCAATCATCGTCGATCCCAGTCACGCGACGGGTCGTCCCGATTTGATTCCGGCCTGTGCCCTGGCAGGAATCGCCGCCGGGGCCGACGGCGTTCATATCGAAGTACACGACTGTCCGGAAAAAGCCAAGTCGGACGGCCCTCAAGCGCTTCGTCCGCACGAATACACGGCCGTCATGGACCAGATTCGCAAAATTGCCGCCGTGCTCGGCAAGTCCATTTCAAAAATCGTTTAACCGCAAGCCGAAGGCGTGCGCTGATTAGGGTGGCTGGCGGCAGAGCGTAGCGATGCCCCAGCAATCGCCGGCTGGGGCATCACTATGCTCTGCCGCCAGCCACCCAACCGGACACACAAGCGCACGCCTTCGGCTTGCGGTAAAACGACGAAAGCGAACGACGAAAGCGAAAGGTGGATAACGTGAGACGACCATTCATTGCCGGAAATTGGAAAATGAATCTGCTGCGCGAGGAAGCGATACGGCTGGCGCGCGCCATCGCGGAGAAGTGTCCGACCCCCAGCGCGGTCGATGTGGCGGTCTGCCCGCCGTTCGTCTATCTGGAAGCGGTGCGCAACGCGCTGCAAGGTTCGTCCGTTGGATTGGGTGCACAGAACATGTATCACCAGACCGAGGGGGCCTTCACGGGTGAAATCAGCGGGAAAATGCTGATCGACTCGGGGTGCGACTATGTGATCCTGGGACACAGCGAACGACGGCATATCCTGGGTGAGACTGACCAAGACGTGAATCGAAAACTTCTGGCAGCCCTGCCTCTCAGCCTGATTCCTATTGTTTGCGTCGGTGAGACACTTGCTGAGCGAGAAGCTGGCCAGACGCAGTCCGTTATCCGTACCCAGTTTGCCGGCTCGCTGGCTGGGCTTTCTGCCGAACAAATGCAGAAGATTGTGATTGCCTACGAGCCGGTGTGGGCAATCGGCACCGGCAAGAATGCCACACCGCAGCAGGCCGAGGAAGTGCATGCCGATCTTCGCAGACTCATCGAGGCTCGCTACAATCCCCAAGTTGCGTCTTCCGTGCGAATTCAGTACGGCGGCAGTGTCAAGCCGGACAATGCCGGCGAACTGATGTCGCAACCAAACATTGACGGCGCTTTGGTGGGGGGTGCTTCGTTGAAGGTGGACAGCTTTCTTGGAATCGTCGCCGCCGCCAAACCGAAATGACGGGTTCGGACTAGCTCGAAGGATGAATTAAATCATGCAGTACCTGATTGGCACTCTGACGTTTTTGACCTCTCTGTTCTTGATCTTGCTGATTCTCATTCAGCGCGGTCGCGGGGGTGGCTTGGCTGGTGCATTGGGCGGGATGGGCGGTCAGAGCGCCTTCGGCACCAAAGCCGGCGATTTGTTCACGCGCATTACGATCGTTGTGGCCGCCGTTTGGATCTTGCTGTCGGTGGCTGCGATCTCGCTATTGAATAAGAGCCACAGCGTATTTGGATCGGGTGGCGACTCGTCCTCGGTATTCGCCCCCGGCAACGATCCAAAGTCGGGAACTGGAACCAAGTCTGATGGGACTCCGGCCACCGACGCTGCCAGCGGATCAAGTTTGACCGATGGCGACACATCCAAAGAGTCTCAGGTAGCGCCGCCTGGTGGAGTGCCACCGGGTGGGGAGCCAACTGGTAAGGCGTCAGCTCCCGCAGCGCCCGTTGGTGGCGCGCCAGCTGGAGAAACGCCCGCTCCCGCAGCGCCGCCTTCCGCAGCGCCGCCT
>CAZFLF010000524.1:0-5416 GCA_964519825.1 uncultured Pirellulaceae bacterium
CATGAGGTGGGCTGGAACTTCGGAATCCAAGTCTCCAGGCCTGCCATCGATGCCTACCCAGCGATCCTGTTCGTTCTTGACAAGTTCCACGGGGCGGTTGCCGGACAAAACAATCGAAACAGCGCGACGCTCGACGAGCCCGCTCCGCACCGAGGTCAGAATCTCATGAAAAGGCTCCAACGCTTTCACCAAGGCCTGGTACGTCGGCTCGGCGGAGGACTTGAAATCGATCATCAACGTGAACTCGGGACCTTGCCGATACACTCGGCCACCGTTCGCTTGGGCTCGATCCCATAGCGGCTGCAGATACAGTTTGTCCAACGTGCGCTCGGGCCGTAGATCCGGCAGGCTGTGACCGACCAGCAACTGGCCGTTGACCAAAAAGACGTCGGCTTCCACGTTGCAAAAACCTTGCTCAAGCGCGTCGAATAAAGGTCGGGCGTGGGCGTAGTCGTTGTGAGCGTGAGCCCGGATCAGTGGACGGACCGTCTCGTGAGGCGCGGCATCGCAGGAGTTTTCGTGGACGAAGACGCCCGAAAACAACGTCAGAATAATGGAAGCGGTGCGAACCAAAGACGAGGATGGGAGCACGGCCATGCGAGGATCGCCTCGTTACTTTGTGAGTTCTTTGTGCAGGAATTGGATCTCGTCAGCCAGAATACGTAGAGCGATCCGCGTTTCCCAAACAAGCAATGCGGACCCGCACACAAGGCTCGCAACGCCGGCGACCCCAGCGACTAACGCCGTCGACAAGCTGATCTGCTGCATCACGGGGAGTTGCATGACCACCGAAATCGCGCCAAACAAAGATGCAAGACTGGCAGCGCCAAAGCAGCCAACGGAAAGATAAAAGGATGTCAGAGCACGAACCAGTATCAATACGCGCTTCTCGGAGTTTCTTAACTGGCGGATTCTGAATTCCATCTCTGCATTCGGCTCGCCTTTTCGATTCGTCACTTCCGCCGACAATGCCCGAGTGCGATCGATGGCCCGAGCGAACCGATTCGAGGTCCCCAGCGCCATGATCGACGACGCATTCGTCAGAATCGCCGGGGCGACGATGAAAGTCAGAATTCCAAGCGGGTTGGAGCCAAGTGAATCCATAAATGACTAATCCACGAATCGTTTTTGTCGTTCATCTTACTGTTGACGGCGACGGGACTGCAAACAGTATGCCTCTTCGTAGCTAGTGGGTCAGTCTAATCCGCAGATCGGAATTGACGTGGCGGCTGGCGTTGCGAACTCACCGCATTGAACTTTATCCGTGTGACTCGATCCGTGTGCGCAGTTTTTCAATACCAGATTGCACACGGATGAACGCACACACGGATGAAGAGGAGCATGGCATTGATCGATGAGCCGCCAGCACTCTCGCGGCATTGAATTCCATCCGTGTGACTGGCAAAGATCTCGCGGAGGTTTTGCAACGGTTGGCCAAATAGCAATGGCTGGCGCTAGTTGGGGAATAAAACGACGGATTGGGGATCTATCCTGCAAAGTGATTGCCCTTTTTCCGCCCGCAGGTCTTTCTTGAAGGAGCCTGTATGTTCGCTCGCGTCGCGCTCGCTTTGTTACTAGGAGCAGCCTTGCTCCTCCCGCCGATGTGGTCGTCAATGGCACCTGCGTGCTGCCCGGCCCCGCCCCCTGGCAAGCCAGTGATCAACGCCGATCAAACCGTCATCATTATCTGGGACGCTGCCACGAAGACCCAGCATTTTATTCGGCAGGCGTCGTTCAAGAGCGAGGCCGACGATTTCGGCTTCCTAGTGCCAACTCCTGCTCAGCCCGAGCTGGAAGAATCTGGCAATGAAGCGTTTCCATTTCTGCTCAAACTGACCGAACCCCAAACGCAAAGGGTACAGCGGCCCAGCCGTGGTATGGGTTGCGCTTGCAGCGCTGATCCGCGAACGATGAGTTCAGCACCGACGGACGTGAAGGTTCTGGAGGAAAAGTTGGTGGCTGGCTTTGCGGCCGTTGTGCTGGAGGCTGCATCGACGGATGCTCTGCTGAAATGGTTGCAGGACCACGGTTACGCCTTTTCACCGGAAGTGCAGGCCTGGGCACAACCGTATGTCGAAGCAGGATGGAAGATCACCGCACTCAAGGTGGCAAAAGAAAAGGATGGTGAGAAGAACAAGAACGTGGCAGCCTCGGCGTTGCGGATGACTTTCAAGACTGACCGACCGATCTTCCCCTACCGTGAGCCGGACTTCAAGGATTCTGCTCAGGTGTTGGCATCAAGTCGGCGTCTGTTGCGGGTCTATTTTCTCGCTGAGGCCCGATATCAGGGTGTCTTGACCCCGGAAATCGAGTGGTCCGGCCGAGTTGCTTGGACCAACAAGCTGAAGGCTGAGGATCGCTTGAAAGCGCTGCAGCTACTAAAACTGCCGGACTCTACTGGGCCTGCGGGATGGTGGCTAACAGAATTTGAGGATGACTGGCCATATCAAGTAGCACCGGCCGACGTGTATTTTTCCGTGGATTCCAATCAAGACACGGTCGAACGACCACCAATTATCGAGTACGTTTCTTCGCCTTGGCCAACGGACGTGATGGCTTACGCCCTTTTCGCCGTCGTGGTTTTACCGTCCTTGTTCCGTCGCCTTCGTTTCCTGCACGCTGGGTAGGTTGAGCCACAGGCTCACTGAATTACGGTTGCTTCGGGCAAGCCGCTGGTGGCGGCTCACTTTCCGTCCTGTTGAACCGCCACTCCTTGCTCACGATCAACCGCGCGCCGCGGCGGAAGGAGAGATACGACCAGGCCCATTGCAGCACGACCAGCAGCCGATTCTTCAATCCGGTCAGGTAATAGATGTGCACAACCAGCCAAAACAGCCAGGCTGGAAATCCCGCCATTCGCATTCGGCCCATCTCGACGATTGCCCGGCTGCGACCGATGGTGGCCATCTGCCCCTTATCCACGAAGTGGAATGGTTGCCGCGACTGGCCCGCCAGGTCACGGCGGATCGATTGCGCCAGATAGCGGCCCTGCTGCATGGCCACCGGCGCCGTGCCGGGGAGGGGTTTTCCCGTCTGGTGTGTGAAGCAGGCCTGATCTCCCGCCACGAAGACGTTCTGGTGCCCCTTCACACTCAAGTCCGGCTCGACGATCACGCGACCCTGGCGATCGACCTCCAGACCAGCCGACTGCCCAAGTGTCGACGCCTTAACGCCCGCCGCCCAGAGAACCGTGGCGGCCCGGACGCGCTCGTCGCCGATCTCCACTCCGTCGGCGTCAATCTTCGTCACCGCGCTGTTGACCCAGACCTGTACGCCCAGGTGTTCCAAGTCGCGAGTGGCGCGGGCGGCTTGCTGCTCCTTGAACATGGGCAGGATGCGCGGGCCGGCCTCCAGGAGGATGACACGGGCGAGCGTGGCATCGATGTTTCGAAAGTCCTTGGCCAGCGTGAAGCGGCTCAACTCACCGATAGCGCCAGCAAGCTCTACGCCCGTCGGTCCACCGCCAACGACGACGAATGTCAACAGCCGCTTCCGGTCGTCCGGCGACTTGCTCCGTTCCGCTTCCTCGTATGCCAAGAGCACGCGCCGGCGGATCTCCGTCGCCTGTTCCAGGTTTTTCAACCCTGGTGCGAACTCTTCCCATTCGTCGTGACCGAAATAGCTGTGCCGGGCCCCGCAGGCCAGGATGAGGTAATCGAAGGCTACTTCGTCAAAGTCGGCCACGGCTACCTTCCGGGCCAGGTCCAACGAGCGGACTTCACCTTGCAGCACGCGGATGTTGCGGTATCGCGAGAGCAGGCTGCGGATCGGAGCCGCGATGTCCGCCGGACTAAGGCCGGCCATGGCCACCTGGTACAGCAGTGGCTGGAACAAGTGATGGTTCGTGCGGTCCAACAGAGTCACCTCGACGCCTCGGACGCCCCCCAACCCCTTGGCGGCGTTCAACCCCACGAAACCACCGCCAATAATGAGAACGTGTGGCATGGAGAAGAGGTTAGAGGTTAGAGGTTAGGAAAAACTGGTCATTGGGATTTGGTCATTAGAAACGTATTTTGGGTGTTATCTCTTGTAGGGCAACTTGCTCAAGTTCTTGTATTCCCTAACCTCTAACCTCTAACCTCTAACCTCTAACCTCTAACCTCTAACCTCTAACCTCTGACCTCTGACCTCTTCGACGCTGCCCTGGCGATTTTTTCGCCGATGAGCGCGATCTTGTGGTCTTTGAGCCGCTTCTCGTTGAGCCAGTACGGGCTGGTGATTTCCTTGAAGGCGTGGATAGCGGCCTGGATCCCCTCGGCCCAAGCCACGGCGATGAGCTTGATGTCGCCATGCACGTCCCCCACCGCGAAGATGCCCTGCCGGCTGGTCTCGAAGTACGGATCGACGGCGATGCTGCCGTCTTCGTTCAGCACGAGCGCGAGCCGCTCGAATGTGTCCTTGGCCGACAAAAAGCCAATCTGCACGATCGCCAGCGAACAGCTCAGTCGCTCGCCGCTCGACAACTCCAGTTCGATCTCGTCGCCAGCAAATCGCGCCGCGGTAATCTCTGTCAACGTATGGATCCGTCCTCCGGCCTCGTGAATCTGCGCCAAGCTGTCCGGCTTGCCAATTGGTGTAGCCTCGCGCACAAGGAGGTCTACCAATCCGCCACGGGCCTGCACCATCAAGGCCGCGTCCAGCGCCGAGTCGCCGCCCCCAACCACCACAACGCGACCCCCTTCGTAGTCGCCGATCTTGGGGATCTTGTAGTGGACGTTCTTCGACTGGAGTTGGTCCAGCACACTGAGTCGCCGAGGGTAGTGCAACAGGCCGCAGGCGATAATCACCTTGCGGAACAGATAGCTGCTCTTGCTCGTGACGACCCGTTTCAGTCGATCTTCCGTTTCGACCTGGTCGGTATCGTCAATCGTCACCAACTCCTCGCTGAAGTGGAATTGCACCAGCGCGGCCACCGCCTGACGGTGCGTTCGCTGAGACAGCTCCTCTCCGGTGATGCCATCGGGAAAGCCCGGGATGTCGACGATCCGCTTGTCCGCGTACAAGAACTGTGGCTGTCCGCCCGGACGGTCCTTGGCCTCGACCACGAGCGTGGTCAGCGCCCGATGGGCGGTCGTCAGGCTGGCGGCGAGTCCTGCTGGCCCGGCGCCGATAATTACGACATCCCAGTACGGCAGATGCTCGAAGTCCAAGTCGGGCTCAAGCTGCGTCACCTTGAAGTCAGCCATGGTCAATCGCGTTTCGGAATCGGTTGGCGCGGTTCGGTTTGAAAACCCGGTTGGCTTCTCCGGCCGGTGAACGAGATTATCCGGCTAGTCGTGGTTGGGACACAAGTAGAACGGATCACGCACGATGAGAACCAGCGGTAATGAAGCGGCTGAAAGCCGGGATGTCGATTGGAAAAAGCCCGTGAACCAGCGATTTTCTGGACCCTATTGATTTGACCTTTCCGCCTCAA
>CAZFLF010000525.1:0-5406 GCA_964519825.1 uncultured Pirellulaceae bacterium
CATCAAGCAATCGAAAAGTGTTTTGCGCCGCTCCGTGTCGCAATTCACGACGCGGGGCGGCGTACCACACTAATCAGCGCACGCCTGCGGCTTGCGGTTAAACGAGGAGTTGCCAAATCATGTGGTCCACGACTGATATTGACGGAGAGCTGCCGCGCCGAGCTTTCCTGCAGCGAACTGGTTTAGGAACGGTGGCGCTGGCAATGTTGGCTCGCGACGAAATGCGCGGCGAAACTTCTTCGGATTCCCCGCAGGGGACCCTCGCTGATTGGCCGCACGTCCCCCCCACAGCAAAACGAGTCCTGTATCTGTTTCAGTCCGGCGCTCCGTCGCAGTTGGACTTGTTTGACTACAAGCCGCAACTAGACAAGTTGCACGACACCGACCTGCCTGACTCGGTGCGGCGCGGCCAGCGTCTGACCGGCATGACTTCAACGCAAGATCGGTTCCCGATTGCGCGCAGCATGTTCAAATTCGCACAACATGGTAAGTGCGGGGCGTGGCTCAGCGAGTTGCTACCGCATACCGCGCGGATGGTCGACGACTTGTGCTTCATCCGCACGTTACACACGGAAGCCATCAACCACGATCCGGCCGTAACCTTTTTTCAAACGGGAGCCCAAATCGCCGGCCGCCCAAGTCTGGGAGCGTGGCTCGCCTACGGACTCGGTTCGCTCAACCACGACTTGCCCACGTTCGTGGCGATGATTTCGCAGGCTGCGAAGCGACCCGACCAGCCACTTTATGATCGACTCTGGGGGAGCGGTTTTCTGCCGTCGAAGTATCAGGGGGTGAAGTTCCGATCTGTCGGCGATCCGGTGCTCGACTTGTCCAACCCACCCGGAATCACTCCGGAGCTGCGGCGGCGGATGCTGGACGATCTGGCAGCGCTGAATGAGATCAATCGCCAAAAGTACCTCGATCCGGAAATCGCAACCCGCATGGCGCAGTATGAACTCGCATTTCGCATGCAGTCTTCGGTGCCGGAATTGACCGATGTATCGCGCGAACCGGGGCACGTCTTCGAACGATACGGATCCGATGCGCGTCGACCGGGAAGCTACGCGGCCAATTGCTTGCTCGCGCGACGGTTGCTGGAGCGCGGCGTCCGTTGCGTGCAGCTCTTTCACCGCGGCTGGGATCAGCACACGAAACTGCCCCCCGGGCTGCGCGAACAATGCCACGACACCGATCAACCCACGGCCGCTCTGCTGCAAGACCTGAAAAACCGGGGATTGCTCTCCGACACCCTGGTGGTCTGGGGTGGCGAGTTCGGACGCACGGTCTACTGCCAGGGAAAGTTAACTGCCGACGACTACGGTCGTGATCACCATCCACGGTGCTTCACGGTCTGGTTAGCCGGCGGCGGCATCAAGCCGGGCGTGACCTATGGCGAAACCGACGATTTCTCGTACAACATTGTGCGCGATCCGGTGCATGTGCATGACCTGCATGCGACGATGTTGCATTGCCTGGGGATCGACCACACCCGGCTGACGTTCAAGTACCAGGGACGCAATCACCGGCTGACCGACGTATCCGGCCACGTCGTGCGCGACATCTTGGCGTAAATTGGCTCCATGCGTATCGCCGAGATTTACCAGTCGATTCAGGGTGAGGGACTTCTCACCGGCACGGAGAGTGTCTTCGTGCGAGCATCGGGTTGCAACCTGCGCTGCTGGTTCTGCGACACGCCATATACATCGTGGTCACCGGAAGGGGATGACCAGGCGGTCGAGGAGATCGTTCGCCAAGTCCGAACATTCGACTGCGGGCATGTGGTCATCACCGGCGGCGAGCCAATGTTGTTTGCCGAGCTACTTCCACTCACCGAGCAACTTGCCGCGGACGGCCGCCATCTCACCATCGAAACTGCGGGGACGTTGTTCCTGCCAGTGGCCTGCGACCTGATGTCGATCAGTCCGAAACTGTCGAATTCGACCCCCAGCCTGGAAACCGCGGGCCGCTGGCGCGAGCGGCACGAGCGAACGCGGCATGCACCCGAGATAATTCGCAGGCTAATAACGCAGTACACGTATCAACTTAAATTCGTCATCGACTCACCGGGTGACTGTGCGGAGGTCGAACAATACCTGGGCGAGTTTCCAGCACTCGATCGCAATCGAGTGCTGCTGATGCCGCAGGGAACAGATGCGGAAAACCTTGACGCCACAGCCACTTGGCTCGAACCGTATTGCCACCAGCACGGGCTGCGCTTTTGTCCGCGGCGTCACATCGAATGGTTCGGACTGACTCGCGGAACTTGAATCTTTTTTTCAGGCGAGATTCGGCATGCAAATTGTCTGTTTCGTGACAGGCCCTGTATCAACTGCCAATCCGGCAGCATTGCAGATCCATTCAGAGCACAAAGAAACAGACCCCGGAGCTTCACAAATGTCCACATCCGGTCGCCGCCGTGAACGCGGATTGATGTTTGCCGCATGCGCCGTCGCATTGGCAACGGCCGTAGGTTCTCCCAGTCAGGGTGCTGTGGCGGAATCACGAGCCATCCAGCAGATCGAACGCTATTGCACCACGAGCTGGCGGAATGCCGGAATCCGGCCACAGGACTGGGAAGACTGCACGCAGCAGGCCTTGGTGGAATTGCTCACTTGCCTGTCTCCATCGGATTTGCTGGTCGCTATCGAACAGCCCGAATCGGAAGCCCGCCGGGAATTGAATCGCGCCGTATGGCGGCTGGTGCAACGCTGTCGTCGCCAAACAAGAGAAGCAACCTTCCAGGATTCGTATGCCGAGTCGCGGCCAGTTGCTGACCAACAGGACGAATGGCGCGCGATCGAATTGGCTGCGAAAGACCTCTTGTCACCGCGCCAACAGCAGATTCTGGATATGACACGCGATGGCTGGCGTGTCGCCGATATCGCCGCCGAACTGGACGCGTCGTCGGAGCGAATCAGCGACGAGAAGTACAAGGCCATTACCAAACTTCGCGAACGACTGTGTCCGACCAGTCAGGCATGACCGAATTTTGTCGGCGCTCGTTTAACCGCAAGCCGCAGGCGAGCGCGTCTTCGGTAGATTCTGGAATATCCTCGCCGTCAATCACGCGCTCGCCTGCGGCTTGCGGTTAAACGAGTCAACTCTCGTCCGGGCACGGATACTTCCAGTATCGACCAGCGTCTCGCCTGCTTTCGCGGCGAAACGCTCCTCCTTATAACGTGCGAACGGTTGACACTTCGGCTACGCTGATTCGCGGACGACCGACTCTCTGGGAGCAAACAGGCAATGGCGGATGGCAAGGAACTCGATCTGAAACAGTTTATTCGCGACATTCCTGACTTTCCCAAGCCAGGCATAATGTTTCGTGATATCACTCCATTGCTGGGGAATGCCGCGGCGTTTCGCACGGCGATTCAGCGCCTGGCGGAGCACTATCGCGGGTCCGGTATCGAAGCGGTGGTCGCGGCCGAAGCCCGCGGGTTTATTTTCGCCGCGCCCTTGGCTATCGAATTGAAGGCCGGGTTTGTTCCGGTGCGTAAACCTGGCAAACTGCCGTTCGACACACACGCTTTCCATTACGAGTTGGAGTACGGTACCGATACTTTGGAAGTCCATGTCGACTGCGTGGAAGCCGGCCAACGAGTGCTCGTCGTGGATGATCTGCTGGCGACCGGCGGCACGATGGAGGCTTGTTGCCGATTATTGGAGCGAGCCGGCGCGAAAGTCGTCGGCTGTGCCTTTCTGATCACGCTTGACGCGCTCGGTGGAGCGAAACGCATCGCGCCCTACGAAGCCTTCAGTCTGCTCCACTATTGACGAATCGAGGAGCCAGCCAATGCCTTCGTTTTCGCAGTCGGGCTCGATGACGCGCCGCGAGGCACTTGTCCTGTCAACCACCGCGGCGTTTTGGTCTCGGTGGCCGTTCGGCGAATCGGTCCATGTTCAGGCCCAGGAGGCCTCTTCGCTCGCGCCGCTCAATCGGTTCCCGCGCATGGTGCAGGAATTCTTTGTCGATCAAGTCCGGCAAGCGGAACGACGCGGATTAGAACTCAAAGCCGCTTTGACAACGAAAGCCGACGCGGAGGCTTACGTGTTGGGCGTTCAACGGAAGATCCGCCTGGCCTTCGGCCCCGAACCGGAACGCACGCCGCTCAATCCACGCGTGACCGGCGTCGTGGACCGGGAAGCGTACCGGATCGAGCGAGTAATTTTCGAAAGTCGGCCAGGGTTCCTTGTCACCGCGAACTTGTACGTCCCCAAGGGGCGCAAGTTCCCGCTTCCCGGCGTCGTGGGGTCGTGTGGGCATTCGGCCAACGGCAAGGCTGCCGCAGCGTACCAGTCGTTCGCACAAGGACTCGCGCGGCTCGGATATGTCGTGCTGATCTTCGATCCGATTGGGCAGGGAGAACGTTTGCAGTACGTCGATGAGCAATGGAAACCGCGCCGTGGGATTGGCGTGTCCGAACATTTGCATGCGGGTAATCAGCAGTTTCTGGTCGGCGATTTCTTCGGAGCCTGGCGCGCGTGGGATGGCGTCCGGGCGCTCGACTACTTGTTGTCACGCAGCGAAGTCGATCCACAGCATGTCGGTGTCACGGGCAATTCGGGCGGCGGGACCATGACCACGTGGCTGTGTGGCGTCGAGCAGCGGTGGACGATGGCGGCGCCGTCCTGCTTCGTCACGACTTTTCGCCGCAATATGGAAAATGAATTGCCGGCTGACACAGAGCAATGCCCGCCGCGAGTTCTAGCCTTGGGGCTGGACCATGACGATTTCTTGGCCGCAATGGCTCCTAAGCCGGTAATTATTCTGGCCAAAGAACGGGACTATTTTGACGTCAGGGGATCGCAAGAATCCTTCTCACGGCTGCAACGCCTCTACACACTGCTGGGTAAGCCCGAGAACATTCATTTATTTATCGGCCCGACCGAACACGGCTATTCGCAGGAAAATCGCGAAGCGATGTATCGCTGGTTCAACCGCGCAACCGGCGTTTCGGAGCAACACACCGAGCCGCCGCTCACGATCGAAAAAGATGAGACGTTATACTGCACTCCGCATGGACAAGTTGCGGAGTTGTCATCGCGGACCGTGTTTTCGTTCACGGCGGCGAAGGCCGCACAGTTAACGCGACAGCGCCCGCAGTTGAACGATGTTGAACTGAAGCAGGCCGTTGCCGCGGCGCTGCAATTGCCGGAGCGGCATGGCGTGCCTGACTATCGCATTCTGCGTCCGATTGCCAATCGACGGTATCCGGCGAAGTTTGCCACGACCTATGTCGTTGAAACGGAACCGGGGGTATCGGCAGCAGTGACTCGACTGTACGACCAGAGCCACTACTCACGTCCACCGCGCGGGTCCAACCAGGCGATCCTCTATGTCTCGCATCATTCGGCGGATGCGGAACTCCGCGACGAACCGCTCGTGCGAGAATTGCTCGCCGG
>CAZFLF010000526.1:0-5398 GCA_964519825.1 uncultured Pirellulaceae bacterium
GTCGGCAAGGCGGGGCTGCAGTTTTTCGTGATTGCGATCGGCGCGACGGCCGGCTCGTACCTGGCGGGCTGGGCGACCGATCGGTTCTTTGGCAGTCGCCGCGCGCCGGTCGCTTGCATTCTGATGGCCGGATTGGGCGCGCTGTCACTGATTTACGATTACGTGGTACATCACAGCGTCCTGGGAACGATGGTACTTCTGGTGATCATTGGGTTTTGTATCTATGGGCCGCAAGTCTTATTGGTAGGTACGGCGCCCGCGGATTTGGCTCACCGTGGCACGTCCGCGGCGGCGGCGGGTTTCGTCAATTTCATGGGCTACATGGGAGCCGCGACCGGCGACGTCGTCACCGGATACTACTCGTCCCCTGCACATGGAGGTTGGCAGGTCGCCATTTACATTTGGGCCGGGTGGGCCTTCGCGGGGTCGGTCATCATGGCCATTTTATGGAACACGACCACGCGAAACATTGGGGTGATTCCCGGCGTGGTCCCCAAGCTCGCCGCAATAGCCACAATCATCGGAGCATGTGCCGCAATCACGTACGGCCATCAGTCAACCGCCTTGCGAATCGCAACGTACGCCAGCGCAGTCTGCCTGTTGGGCAGCTTTATCAACCGTTGGTTGGCACTGCCGGGATTGATCGTCGCGGCGGCTGGTCTGCTGACCGTCTTTGTCTCTTACCTGCAAATGAAACACGGCGTCACTTGGGATGAATGCTTAGCCATGTTGGCGTACGGTCTGACGATGATCACCGCACTCATGATCCTGGTGGAAAAGAAAGAAGCAGAAGCATGCGAGTCATAGTGATTGGCGCCGGGCGCGGGCGACGATTGATGCCCACGACAGCGGACGCCCCCAAGTGTTTCGCTGAAGTCGCTGGCCGCAGGCTGCTCGATTGGACACTCGAGGCGTTTCGCGCCAACGGACTCGACCGCATCTGTTTCATTGGCGGTTACCAGATCGAGAAGGTCCAAGCCGCCTACCCGCACTTCGACTTTCGACACAATACCGAGTGGGAGCATAACAATATTCTCGCGTCGCTGTTTTACGCCGAGGATCTAATGGACGAGCCGTTCATTTGCTGTTACAGCGATGTGCTCTTTACGGCGGACATTATCTCGCGATTGGCAGCCTCCCCGGACGACCGAGTTTTGGGCGTCGACACCGAATGGCTGACGCGCTACGAACACCGGAGCGAGCATCCGCCCGACGACGCCGAAAAAGTGACCGTCGCCAACGGTACTGTGACCCGCATTCACCGTCAGATTGCTGAAGCGGATGCCTACGGTGAGTACATTGGTGTGGCGAAATTCTCGTCCGCTGGCGCCGCCCGGCTGCGTGAGTACTACCTCCGCTGCAGGCAACAGTTCGCCGGCCAGCCGTGGCGTGAAGCCCGCGTCTTTGAGAAGGCTTATAAGATCCTCCTGTTCCAGGAAATGATTGAGGCGGGCGAGCGATTCGCCCACGTCGATACGCCGGGCGGTTACATCGAGGTCGATACGCAACAAGATTTTGACTACGCCCGACAATACTGGCTCACCAGGCACCTCCGGAAATGACCATGACGAGCGACATTTTGTTTCCGACTTCCGTGATCGGTTCACTTCCGCGACCGCAATTCGTCAAGGACTTGATCGCCGACGATTGCCCCATCGTTGGCGATGAGTATCGCCGCCTGATGGGGGCCGCGATTCGAACCGCGGTGGCGCTGCAAGAAACCGCTGGACTCGACGTCGTCACCGACGGCGAATGGTGGCGCAAGTCTTACATTGGAGTGATCGCCGAGCTCGCGCATGGTTTCGAGCTCAGCCAGAATCCCGCCGACGGACGCCCCTGGACGGTCGTCGTCGACAAGCTTTCGCCGAAGCAGCCGGGATTTATCGCGAAGGAGATTGCGTTCCTCAAACAACTGACGAACCGGCGACTCAAGGCCACAGTGCCCGCGCCGGCGCTGCTGGGCGAGCGGATGTGGGATCCGGTCAAGTCGTCCGCAGCCTACCCGAATCGCGAGGACTTTGTGCGTGATTGTGTTCCCATCTTGCGCCGTGAAGTAGAGCTGTTGCGCGACGAAGGCGTTTCGATCATTCAAGTCGACGACCCGCACTTATGCCTGTTCGTCGATGCGCAAGTCCGCCGGAAATACGACGACCCAGACCGGTCCGCCGACTTCGCCGTTGATATGGACAATCAGGTTGTCGATGGCATTGCGGGAGTCCAACTGGCAGTGCACCTTTGCCGCCGAGCCGGTGCGCGAGCACGTGGCGAAGCCGACCACCGCGGCGGATATGATCCGATTCTCCGGCAACTCGGCCGCCTCAAGGTCGGCCACATTACCATGGAGTTCACGTCCCCCGGCGCTGGCGATATGTCGGTCTTTAAACAGCTGCCGGAACACGTCGAGATCGGATTGGGCTGCGTAAGCTGTCAGCCCGGCCAGATCGACTCGGTGGAAACGATCGTCCGACGCGTCGAGATGGCGCTGAAACATGTCTCGCAGTCGCGAATCACCCTCAACCCCGATTGCGGCTTCGCCCCTGGCTCGGCCGCCGACGTGAGCCTCGACGAAGTCTACACGAAGCTAAAAAACGAGGTCGCCGCCGCGCACCAACTGCGCGAAAAATACGGGTGACCCGTGGGTCTTTGGAATTTTGGGCAGGAAGATTGGCGGGCAGAAAAATAACAGTGAGTAGCACGTTTGAAATAGAACGAAATGAATCCCGTTCTGGGCACTCCGTCTCACCACTCAGCTTTGGATGATCTTCCTGCCCGCCAAACTTCCTGCCAGAAATACTAGGGAGCAATCGACAGGCGGATGGACTTGGCAAGATGGCCATCGGACTTGGGCGAGAGGGTTGGAACGACCGGTTGATTAGGTTTGACCCGGCCACCTAGATCCGTGGTTAGATAATCGATTTGGACTTCGGTGCCGCGACCATCGGCATTGTCGTCCAACAACGGATGCTCAGTCGCGAGCAATTCTCGATCGCGATACGACTGAGCCAGATCGCGAGCCACCGTAATGTACAGGTCAAACAGCGTTATCTGCCCGTCCTGATCGACATCGAGTTCTTTCTCCGCCGGCGGTGACGAGAGGATCCGAGCAAACTCGCCGGCAAATTCGGTCTCGTTCGTTTCCCAATCCGCTTCCGTGGCGGTGATCACGACTCGATTGTGAAACGATAACGGTTTGATGAAGAAACCGCTGGTGGGAGTCGTGACAATAAAGACCTGCTGCCCCGCTGGCAGCTCGGCAAACAATTTCGCGAATTCGATCTGGTGCATATCGGGCCCTGGCAGATTGAGCCACGAATTTTTGCCGTCATAGTGAGTGTGCCCGAACACGATCACCCACAGTGCATCCTCTGGCCGAAGTTTCTCGCGCAGGAGCTGGGCTCGTTTTTCCAGCTCCTCGCGCGTCGCACGGCCTGCGGATCGGATCGGTTCAGCGTCCGCGTCTGTGGACTCGTCACCGAAGAGGACTTCGACGTCGGTCGCTGCAAATCCGAGCTTGGCAATCAGCACCGTATGCACTTTCGTAACGGTCTCAGCAAATGCCTTATGACGGTCTGCACCGCCACTGAGACCGCAGATCAACAATGCTCGTTTGGCACCACTGTTCGCCACAGGCGCCGAGGCGGGAGGATTTCCGGAGGGCGGTTCTTCCGCCGCAGGCAGAAATCCTCTTGGAGCAAACACTAAAAGAACGGCCGCGAACATGACGATTCGAGTCATCAATGTGCACCTGCTTTTGCCAACTCGAGCCACAGGAAATAGTCTATCCAGCTGCTGCTCGCCTACGGGTTCAATGACCGAGACAAGGTGAAGTACGTGGAACGTGAATTGTTGTTGTCCGGGAAACGATCGACGTGCCAAACGACGGAGTCCTTGAATCGCCCTTCGAGTTCGCCGGAAGTGCGACGAACAAATGCGTATTGCCATGCGAAGGACTCGCCATTCTTGAATGCTTCTAACAAGAGCAGCGTTTCGGGATCGGTCCCTTGCACAAATGCGAAGACACTTCCGTCCAGCAAATCCTGGCGTTCGCCTGCGTAGCGATAGAGTGGTTGAGGCAGCAGCCGCAGCAACTCGCGGTCGCTGCTGTCAGACCGCCAGCCGAGCATCGTGGAAGAAAACTGGCTCACTAACGTCTTCATTTGCCTCAGTCGACCCGCGGCCGTCTCGGCGGGAATCGGGGCCTCGGGGATCGGCTTGAATTGGACACCGGGTTTTTCCGGACGCCAGACGACCACACCATCCCGTTTGGCGAGCAAAGTACCCCGCGACATCGAATCAAAATTGTGCTGCAGGAACTTGTTCCAAGGAAAAGCACAGCACACTGCTTCCGGACGCCCGGCCGACAGGTAGAGCACCGTCATGCCGTCCTCCGATCCACGCGCGTTGTTCGCCCACCGCATCACGACACGCGGAGTCATCGGTTGAGTCGACTGGTCATCCGAGTAAAGTTCGTACCAGTCCAGCGACTCGTCCATTAGTTTCCGAAGTGGTGAAAGCACTTTCTCAGTCGCATCTGCACCAGTTGGCTGCGACTTATCTTGTGCCCTGATGTTGCCGAATACCGCAACAGCGATCAGCCATGCGACCCATGTGCTACGAACCATCAGCCACCTCGATTTGGACCGAATGGGGTCGGAAGGTCGGGAGTCTTTTATGCGGCGGCCGTTGGCTCAACTTTGTGAAACCGGTCCGGCAGCCGCCGCAAAAAAGACTCCCGACCCCCTCACGCGATCGTTGTCATGTCTAGCACGTCCGCTTCAAAATCCCTCTGTTGTCACGTCACTGGGTCGGCTCGTTGCCACAAACGGGACGTAGAGCAACTGCGGGTTATCCGGCGAGAACGAGGCATCGTTGACGATGTTCTTGTCTGCCAATCCCGATCCGACAACTTGGCGGTTGACGAGATTCCAGAGACTGGTTCGGCCGTTCCATTGCCCTACGATTAATTCGTCGTTGCTGACGAAGGAGACCGCCCCCGGCGCCGACTCGCATGGCAACACACTGTCCGCTCGTCCCGATTCCAGATTCCAGATTACGACTTGGCCAGGATCGTTCGAATTCCAGTCTCCGATGGCCACTGCCAAGCGGTGCCCATCCGGTGAAAACCGAACGCAATTCACAGCCGATTCGCTGCTGGGCAATTCTGCAATAGGCCGATTCGTTGTGGCATCGATCAATAGCACCGCCCCATCTCGGCCGCCAATTGCAACCACGTCTCCACGTGGTGACACGGCGACAGAACGAACGCCGTCATCATGTGTGTAGAGAGTCCGTGTAATCGCGCCCGTGGAGGCAGACCAAGTCGTCACTCGGCCGTCCGAGCCCCCTGCAGCGAATGAGTCGCCGTCTGGAAAGAATGCTACCGAGGTGAGTTTTTGAG
>CAZFLF010000527.1:0-5395 GCA_964519825.1 uncultured Pirellulaceae bacterium
GGTTGAGGCAAGTCGATATGTCAACGTTGTCGCCGCTCGCCGTGTGATTGAAGACCTATCGCACTTACCCGTGCGCCACGTTTACCTGTCGAGCAGCTACGTGTTCGATGGGGAGACGGGCGGTTACCGGGAGTCGGACCCGTGTCGAGCTATCTGCGAATACGGTCAGCAAAAGGCCCAAATGGAATCGTTCCTGCTCACCGAGTCACCGCAGTCTCTGATTCTGCGACTGGACAAAGTGGTAGGGGATAACCCTGCCGAGCGACATCTCTTTTCGGAATGGAACGAACAACTGCAACATGGCCGAGCAATCCGCTGTTTGATTGGACAAACCATGTCACCGATTCTGGTTGACGATGTCGGGCGGATCATTGTGGAGGCGTGTCGCCGCAATTTGAGTGGACTTTTTCACGTTTCCGGGACCGAAGTGAGCGATCGATTGGAACTTGCCCGGCGATTTCAGCAGGTTACCTCGCTGCCGGGGACCATTATCGAAGCGAGCCGCGAGAGCTTTCCATTCGCGGACCCCAGACCGCTGCGTTGCGACTTGGATGGCCGGGCACTACGGGAGATCACGGGATTCCAACCGACACCATTGCCAGAGATCCTCGCTGCCTTTGCCAACCGAGCGCGTGTCACGCGCAACTGATTGTCCGCAGAGGGTGAGCGGCGTCATTCAATACTATTCAATCAGCGATCCGTTGGGGCGGATACTCAGGTACCATTCCTTCCAGGCTGCCGCGACGATTTTCTTCTGCGGGGGCGTGGCATCTTCGGCGACCGTCGGTCCGTCGAATTTACGGCTGATGAAACGCAATCCGCTAACCGCGGCGGCGGCCACGTGCGGATCCGGATCGGTTACGGCGAAGATTAGCGGAGGAACATTGTCCAAGTCTCTGTGGCGGCTGAGCGTCGTGACCGCGGTGAGCCGTGATTGAAATGGCCCGCTGATTGCCAAACGGCGAAGCCGTGTGATTTGTTGGGCGCGTTTGGAGGGATCCGTAGCCAGTTCCAACTGGTCCGGAACCCCATACAAAAACTCATTTAGCGGCGTATCTTGTTTCTCCAGCATCGACAACAGGTCTTCGACTACCGGTGCTTCTTTGGCGGAAACAATCTTCCCGTTACGGTCTTGCTTCACGTCGGTCACGTCGGCGGGTAATTCCTTACCACCGCGCTGCGATCCAGTTAACTCGACGATCTTGTGGATCGTAATCTTCGTGCTGCGCATCAGGAACAAACAAGCAAACGAAGTCTCGATCATCGGGCCGTAGTAATCTTTGGACCAACTTCCATCCGCTTTTTGCGTCGACTTCAAGTAGTTGACTCCATCGTTGTACCACTTGGGTTCTTTGTCCTTGGTGCCTTCAGCCAACTCGCGAAAACTGCAATAACGTTCCAGCCCGTACATGTAATAGAACTGGTATTGTCCAATATCGGCGCGATAGTTTCCGGCAAAGTACCGATTCCCGTCGTTCAATCCCTGACGCAGAATCGCTCCGGGAACCTTGTCAGTAACCGTGCCCAGTTTCTTTTTCCCATCGCGTTTTTGCAACACAGCTGGCAGCCCATTGTTGTCTTGCGGCGAATCGATTTTGGAGTCGATATTCACGAACCCGAGCAATTCAGTACAAACATACAGACTGCCCATGGCTGCCACATGCAACGACATCAACTGACCGCCTTGCGGGACGCGTTGGTAAGTACCTGGGTCAACACCCTGATATCCAAAATTTCCGTTGGGGTCTTGCACGCGGAGCAACCAATTGCAGGCCCGTTCTTTTACATCAAGAGGGACCGGGAAACCCCGTCGATCGGCCATCCAAGTACCCAGTACGGTGTACTGGTGTTGCGAGGTATCGCCGGTCGATTGCTCGGGATATCCCCAGCCCCCATGGGGCTTTTGTCGCTTGAGCAACGTGTACAAGAGGGCTTCGACTTCGCGTTTGTTCAAGGCCGGATCGACATCACAAAGAAAGATCAGTGCCAGGCCAACACTGTAGTTGTCGACCGTCACGAGATCCGTTTTGCACGCCTCCTTGCAGGCGTTCACGCCGGCTTGAACCAATGGGTGGTTGTAGTTGTCGGTCCATTTGAACGCCGCCATGCCAGCTAAACACTTTCCGCCAAGTCGGTTGTAATAACCGTCGCTGGTTTTACTCCCGATTTCCAAAAAGGCGATCCCCTTGTTGATCATCGCCTTCACCTCTTCGTCCTCCGGAGTATAGGCCTGGAGCGGACGGGCCAGGACTGCAAACGCCAGAGCGACGACTACACTGGCAACGGGCCTGATTCGCAGGAACTTGGAACGCACAGCTTGTTCTCCCTGAAGGATGCACCGATTTCGCGGCAAACGCGTCTTGATCATGCTTCGCATGTCCCGCTCGACAACCGACAAGTGTCATTCATAGTAAGTACGACCTAGGGGAGCCAGCAATGCCAGACCCACGCCAAATGGCCAAACGGAGAGTCAAACGATGCGGCGGCTGACTTTGTCGGCAGTGTTGCCGAACTACAACCATGCGAGGTTTTTGCCTCAGGCGATCGAAAGCATTCTAAACCAGTCCCGTCCACCAGACGAGCTTCTGATCCTCGATGATGCTTCAACCGACAACAGCGTCGAGATTATCGCAGCCTATGCCGCCCGGTCTTCGTTGATTCGATTCGTGCGTAATGCAACCAATCAAGGGGTGATTGCCGCACATCAACGGCTCTTCGAACTAGCTACCGGGGATTGGCTGTATTCGGGCGCTGCGGATGATGACCGATTTCCGTGCTTCTTCGACCTGGCTATGAATATGGCTGAGCAGCATCCCACGAGCGGATTGGTGTTTGGGAGGATGGTCGTGATGGACTCCCGCGAGCAGGAGTTGGGCGAGGTCGCCTCAAGCCGTTGGCAAGCACCGGTATTCGCCTCACCGAGCCAATACCTGCACGAGTATCTCGACGTCGAATCTCCGTTTCATTCCGCGACAGCTGCCACGATTTTCCGGCGCGACGCTTTGGCTGATGTCGGCTGGTTCCAACCACAACTAGGCTCTTTCTCCGATACGTTTGCTGCCCGAGCCATCGCACTCCGTCATGGTGCCGGCTATGTCCCGGAAAGGTTTTGTTCGTGGCGAAAAATGCCAGGCAGCGTGAGTCAGTCGATCAGTCGCGACGCGCGACGCACGCTCGATATCGTCTCAGTCGCCGCGGAGCTGATGAAGAGTGAGAAGTTCCGTGACCGATTCCCGACCGACTACGTTGCGCACTGGAAACGCGCGGCTCGCCGGCACGTGCTCTGGAATTTCCTGTTGGGTGACGACTATCTCCCAGCATCCGAGCGCCCAAACTTCCTGTTGCGCAATTTGGGACGCCTGCGACGCTTGCCCGAACTGATCGCCTTGGCCTGTCGCCCGAGTCGGTAAGGACGGCTTTGCACAAATAATCCAAAAGTCGACATCCGAAGCACGGCGTCCGGGTGAGCGGAATGGCGCTAGTGCTTCTTCCAGTTCACAAGTTTCGCGACGCTGGAAATCAGCCGCAGGGCGCTAGCCCCGGTTTGAGCGTGTACCAGGTTCCAACCGGGGCTAGCGCCCTGCGGCTAATGAACACAGCGCGAAACTAGTGAACTGGAAACAGCACTAGCCACCGGTTTTTCACAGGTTCACCGGCGGCTAGCGCCGTACCGCTCACAGACCACTGCTTCGAAATCCAGATTTTTGTGCAAAGCCGGAAGAGTGGCACACATCACACGATCGACGTTCTGCGTTTACCGCAACACAATGCCAATCGGTAATGCGCCAGCTGGGAAAAACCGGTATGCACAACCTCGTCGTTCATGGAAAAAATGAACACGTTGTGGAAGAACTCCTGAAGCAGCCGCTTCAAACCGGCGTGATCCTTGCAGTTCACATGCCCCGCCTTGCTGAGCGGCGATGCGAAAGACTGCGACTCCAGGGAGGGTGACCCGATAATCAGTGCACCCGAATCCACCAGCGAAGCCACGACGTTACCCACAAAGACGCGTTCGTGTTCCTCTGGAATATGTTCCAGTACGTCGAGCGAAAACGCGGCGGAAAAATCGCCACCAAATGGTCCAGCCAGGATGTCGTGGACGGCCGTCTCGATCGGCCATGCCGAATCACTGGTTTCTTTAGCGCTTTCAATGAACAGTGGGTCGAAGTCGATCGCCGTCACATGGGAAACTTCCTGGCGCACCAGCTTGGTTCCGAACGTGTCACCACAGCCGACTTCGAGCACCCGATCCAGGCCGCTGAACATCTTGGCTACAAACTTGTATCGTGCCAGCACAAAAGTCAGCCGTTTCGGGTCATCACGCCAGGTCTGGCTGGCACACATTCCCATCCGAGCCAAACCCAGTCGGTCGCGCAACTCCACGTGGCGCTGGTACTGCTTCTCGCGAGTCGACGGCGAATCGGCACTCATCGCGTGAACCGTTCCCAATCCCGTGGATCAAACAAGAGTGGAAAAAACTGTCCATCCATTGGCTGTCCTTTTGCGATTGGCGGTACTCCTTGCAGCAACGCTTCGTCGGAGTCCGACCGCACGCCGTCCCGAATTACGTTGATCACCGTTGCCCGGCGCGGACGATCGACCCGATTCTCAAACGAGCCGTGGACCATTAGCGGATGGTGGAAGGCACATTCCCCTTGCTTTAACTCGACCGCCACCGGATGCGTAAATTGTTGCCATTGCTCGTCATTGAGCACTTCGCGGATGGCTTCCATATTTCCGGCCAGGCCGGTGATCGGCAGTAAGTTCCATTTGTGACTGGCGGGAACATAGTGGACGCAGCCGTTGTCCTTGGTGCTGTCGTCCAGCCCGATCCAGCAAGTTAGATGGGCCATCGGCTTGGTCCGAGTCCAGTAGGAATAATCCTGGTGCCACGCGACGACACCGCCGTGTCTTGCCGGCTTGCAAAATAACTGGTCGTGCCAAAACCGCACGGCGCCATCGAGTAACTGGCTGGCGGCCATGGTGAACGCCGGATGCCACAGAATGTCATGAAAGCCGGGAGCGATGCGCCATGCGCCTAGTGCGTGGAACAACACGGCATTGGGATTGTTCGATTCATTGGTGTGGTACTCGTACCACAATTCGCGCCCCAGATGGTCCGGTCGAAAGAACTCGGCCAGTTCGCCACGCAGCCGCTCGATCTGTTCATCGTTCAGAATCCGCACTCCGGGCAGATAGCCTTGCGCATGGAAGAAGGCGACTTGCTCGTCGGTCAGCCGATACCGCTCCCAGTCATCGCGCGAGCGCGGTAATTCAAACAAACCACCGATCAGGTGATGGATTTGCGACAGGTCTTGAACCATGTGATTCGCCCCAGGTTAATCAAGTAGCGTTTGATCGATCTTATCGCGGACGGAGTATAGTGGCCACCAGC
>CAZFLF010000528.1:0-5391 GCA_964519825.1 uncultured Pirellulaceae bacterium
GTCCCTTTTCTCCGGTGCATGTGAGCAAGCCGTCGGCGACTTTCCAGCACTTGGCGGCCTCTTGATCGGCTCCTTCCCATCCCGCCAAGTCCTGGCCGTTGAACAGTGGTTGGTATTCGAGCTCAGTAATGGAGATCTCTTTGAATTCGAATTGACCGCCGAGCGGAACTTCGGATTGAATACCGATGAAGCCGTCGCGCGGTTCGATCCCGCTGGTTTCCCAGGCGGGTTGGCCGTTGATCTCCATTTTCGCGGTATCGCCCACGACGGTCAGTTTCAACTGATTCCATTCACCTAGTTTGGCCAAACCTGTGCTTTGAGCCTTGAGGAGTCCGCCGACATTTCCTTCCTGACTTTGTTTGAGATTAGCCTGATACCGCGCCGGCCAATGCTTCCCCTCGGCGGGCAAATCGCAACGGAAATAAATGCCCGAATCGAAATCTTTCCCCTTCCGCGCGCGCCATTTCAGTTCCAGTACAAAATCCCGGTATCGATGCTCCGTGCGGAGGAAGCCGTCGCCGTCTTGCAGGACCAACAAACCGCCTTCCACACCGGCGTGGCACTCCGTGACCTGCCAACCGGTCAGATCTTGTCCATTGAACAACGGATAACGCACCCCGTCCTGCGCTGCGGCAATCCGCGGGAAGACGGCGATGCACGCGACGACAAACCAGGCATATCGATTCATGACGGCCTCAGAGATGGTGTGACAAATGGGAAGTAGCAGAAATGTTTTGGGCAGACCGGTCCCCATGATGGGATGCCCTGGCTTGCATTGCAAGTCGCGTGGTCGAGTCAGATGATCGGGGCACTACCTGCACCTCGTTTCGAATTCTACATCGAACGAAATCCGGTCCGTGCTAAACTGGTGAAGCAGGCCGAGACGTGGCAGTAGAGTTCTGCTTGGTCATGGAGGCAGACCGATTCTGCGGTGTGCCGCTGGTTGTCGTTGCCAACCGGATCCGCAGCTGCCCCGTCAGTGGCGTACTTGGGTGAACGAGCCACAATCCGAAGCGGAGGTCAAAGCCATACAAACCTGCATCCGTCGCGGTTCTCCGTTCGGTTCCGACACCTGGACGCAGAGCAGTGTCATTCGCCTCGGTTTGGAAAGGACGCGCCGACCACGTGGTTGGCCGAAAAGAAATTCTGACCCCTATTCTTCTTCACATTATATGAGAGTCCATCTCCTTAGGAATGTGGATGGCAACAACAAGCCGAGGCGATGGGGCGCAAAATTCTCGCTGCGCTCAATGTTCATTGTTATTACACTCGCAGCTGTTTACTTCACGTGCTGGAAGATAACTATTACGCAGGGTGTTGCTGGGTTTTACAACGTGAATCCGATCTGGATCGGCCCGGGCGTCCTTGCGCCGGAGAGAATTTCGTCGCCAATGCCTTTCATAATCGAGTGCAACGAGAGCTTCGATTATGATCAGCCGCCTGACTCGATCCACGTAGGAAGGCGGCGTTACTACCTCTGGGTGTTTGGTTTTATGACGCAATTGCCGATCGAATTCTCGCGGGGGTTATAATTCGGTCATTGGGTAGAAAACGGGTCAGCACTTTTTTTTTGTAAGGTTGGACGGCCAAACAGTCTGATTCTGACGGAGGCGAATCTGGGAATTCTGGTCAGTCTGATTTTGGATGAACGACTCGAGAGTCAGAGTGTCTGGGTCTTGCATGATCATGGTAAACAAAAACACACGTATGGATTTTTCAAAGATTGTGACTGCGACTCAGATAGCGGGTGAGGACGCCGAAGACACCGTGCTTTTACAACGGATGCTTCAAGGTGCCAAAGAATACTTATCAGCCCAAAAATGGTGCGCAGGAATTATCGAGGAATATTTTGGTTTTGGGGTTGGTGGCGTGGTCGCCATATTCCTATTCAGGATAATTCCAAAGGCCGACGATGTGGATGAATATATTTGGGTAATCATAGGTGATATTCCCACGTTGTATATCACTGTTGATGCTGCTCCCAACCCCGCTTGTGCGTTGGATGCCTATATCGGTGCGATGACGGAATGGGCGGACGCGGCTATTTCTGGCACCGATGTGAATGGTTTACCTCCTGTAAATGCCGAGCCGACACCAGCGAACGGAGCAAGTCTCAAGCGGCGATTGGCGTTCTTGGATAAGGAGATTCTGGCGACTTATCAAACGGATTTGGAAGAGTGTTAGAAGCCCCACGTAATCGGCGGCCGGGTGGCACGCCGGGCGCCACTGGTGAACCCCTCCGAATGTGTATCAGGCAAAAGTTCGACGGAGACGGTGGTGCGATTCAAAGAGCTGGTTCGTCGAACTTGCAGTGCGAACTGCAAGAATTCCTTCCAATTGGCTGTGGACAACTGGCAATCTGCGGGACAGTTGGATGCGATGGAAAGCCGCAGCCGATGGGTGCGACAGGTTCGAGACGAAAACTACAGGGACTGGTCACACCGGGGCAACAGCGAAAGAAAGGTCGACAGTTTCATCAGCCAGGTGATTTTGATGAGCTGAGCAAACGTTGCCCGGATTGCTGTACATTCGAGGGCTTTATCCCGGAGCTTCGGACTGCGGACAAACACGGTGAACACTCCCGCAGCGCCGCTCATGTGGAACACTCGACTCGACACACCGGATTCGATCGCTATGAAAGCTGACCAAGGTTGCCTCGCGGATTGCCCGCCGGCCGTTTTCAAATGGACAAGCCCTTGGCCCTTCGCACTGAAAGTTCGATCATCCATTTCGACGTTCCACCCCACGTCTATTTCCATGAGCAAAAAAGCACGACCTTGTTTCAGGAATAGGGCCGGAATAAACTGCGAGTGGTTGAAGGGAACCAGCCCAATAAGGGATCCGCCCCACTCGATCAATTCGACGGCGGACGGTTAGTAGCGGTTGACGCGATAGGTACTATGTCGGAGGCGGCACGACCAGCCGCGGGCCTGGCCGATCTGCGGGTCTGGCCGATCCGGGGGGCGAACGGTCGTGCCGAACTACGAGGAAGCACGTTTTTTCATGGCAATTGAGGCATCGAGTGCTACTCCTATCCGTCCGGTGGCGACCCAGTTGAGCGATTCGTTCCTTTTCTCCTGCACGGCGGGTCTGGCGCTTTGTGCCAGTCTTTGTCTGACCGGTTGTCGGCCGGAACGGCTCGCCCCGCCAGCTCCCCCTCCGCCTGTCGTGACTGTAACGCGACCAGTGATTTATCCGGTTCAGCCCTATTACGACTACAACGGCAATTTGGACTCGGTCGAGATGGTGCAAGTGACGGCTCGGGTTCAGGGCCTTCTGAACGAGATCGCGTTTACCGAGGGGGATGACGTTGAGCCGAAAGAGTTGCTATTTAGGATCGATCCACGGGAATACGCGGCCGCCGTCAAAAAGTCCGAGGCGGACCGACGCAAGGCCAGCGTTGAAGTAAAGCGTACACAGTCGGAAGAAACTCGGGCGAGTAAGTTTCGCCTTTCTGGGGCCATCAGCGAGGAGGACTTCGAGCAGCGTGTGGCCGCGCGCGAGACGGCGGAGGCAGTGTTAATGCAGACCGAGGCGGCGCTGGAGGCCGCCCGACTTCAGTTAGAATACACCGAAATCCGCTCCCCAATCGCCGGCCAAATCAGCCGCACCATGGTGACGCGGGGCAACCTCGTTGGACAGAGCAACAACACGGTGCTCACTACCATTGTCAGCATGGACCCACTCTACATTTACTTCGACGCCCCGGAGCGGGATCTCGTCGAATACCAACGCTCGCTTAAGGCTGGACAAGAAGCGGATCTACTTGGCAGGTCAATCCCCGTTGAGATCGGCGTAGCGACCGAAGAGGGGTATCCCAACGTCGGGAAAATCGATTTTCGCGAAAATCGCGTGGATGTCGGGACCGGTACGGTAATGGTCCGTGGGAGAATTCCCAACCCACGCGTGCCGCCAGGAAACGCCCGATTGCTCTATCCCGGCTTATATGCCCGTGTTCGCATCCCGGCTGGCGAGCCCCGCTCACTACCAGCAATCCCGGAGGACGCCCTGATGAGTGGTCAGGAGGGGAATTACGTTTATGTGCTCACCGATGGGGACGTTATTCAGAAGCGGACAGTGAAAGTTGGGCCAACTGTGTGGAAGTCCCAGGTGACCGGCGACGGGCCATCTGAGTGGACTTTAGTCGCTACATCCTCGGTTGCGACCAGTCCCAATGCCGAAATGCCGAAAACGGTGACCGTGCCCTCGGTTGTTGCCATCGAGAACGGCCTGACTGTGGACGACTTGTTAGTCATCAATGGTCTCACGAAGGCCCGCCCAGGAATTGCTGTCGCGCCTGAGTCGTGGGAATTGAGGCCGCCGCGGGAACCGGCCGGAACGAAATGAACCTCTCGCGACAATCCGCGCGCCGGATCAGGACCCGTCTGTATGATTTCCCGGTTCTTCATTGACCGCCCAGTCTTCGCCAACGTCATCGCCATCGTAACGGTGCTGTTCGGGATCGTAGCGATGTACCGGCTGCCGGTCGAACGCTACCCCGCAATTACCCCGCCGACGGTCGTCGTCAGCGCGAACTATCCCGGCGCCAATTCCAAAGTCGTCGCCGACACCGTCGCCGCACCAATTGAGCAGCAGGTGAACGGAACGGAAAACATGATGTATATGTCTTCCACCAGTTCGGCCGACGGCTCGTACGCTTTGACGATTACCTTCGAGATCGGTACGAATCTCGACGACGCCCAAGTACTGGTTCAAAACCGCGTTGCCATCGCCCAGCCGAGCCTTCCCGAGGAGGTCCGACGCCAGGGGCTGTCGGTCAAGAAGCAATCATCGAACATCGTGCTGGCCGTCTCTCTCACGTCACCCAGCAAGAAATACGACGGCCTATTCCTCTCCAACTATGCGACGTTACGGCTGAGAGACGAACTCAGCCGCGTCGATGGCGTCGGCGAGGTGATGGTGCGCGGCGTAGGTTCGTACGCCATGCGGATCTGGCTCGATCCGGACAGGCTCGCTGTTCGCCAGCTCACCACACAGGATGTGATTGCGGCACTTGCCCGGCAAAATGTCCAAGTGGCCGCAGGGCAAGTCGGCCAGCCTCCCACCGCGGAAGGGCAGCGGTTTCAGATGACCGTAACGACACTCGGCCGCCTGTCCGATCCGGAGCAGTTCGAAGGGATCGTTGTTAAGTCCAGTGGGGCCGGTCAGGTCGTTTACCTGCGGGACGTAGCGCGGGTCGAGCTGGGTGCGCAGAACTACGACTCGTTCGCGTCCCGGAACGGAATGGACTCGGCTAACGTGCTGATCTTCCAGCTCCCCGGGTCCAACGCAATTGAGGTGGCACATGAAGTTCGCGCTGCGATGGAACGAATCAAGCCAAGCCTCCCAGAAGGGATGGAATACAGCATTCCGTTCGACACGACAAAGTTC
>CAZFLF010000529.1:0-5385 GCA_964519825.1 uncultured Pirellulaceae bacterium
GTTCACCTTCATATTGGCCAGGCCTTCGCCATCCGGTTGAAACGGCGCGTGAGCCGATCCCAAAAACCCCGGCAGACCCGGATTCGAATACGGTGCGTGCCCCGTTTTCGTCGTCAGTCCCACGAACGGCGGCACCGACGGATCGACCGGCCCTCGTATCTTGGAAATGGCTGAACCGAGCGACGGATGATTGTCTTGCCGTCCCTTCGGACCGATCGGGTAGCCGCTCAGGCACAAATCCGAGGCATGCTGATCGGGGCAGCCGTAGAGCGAACGAATGATGGCGAACTTATCCATCATGGTCGCCAGCCGCGGCATGTGCTCGCAAATCTCGATGCCCGGCACGTTCGTTTGAATTGGCCGAAACGACCCGCGAATCTCGATCGGAGCATCCATTTTCAGATCGTACATGTCCTGGTGCGAGGGCCCGCCGGACAGGTAGATCATGATGATCGCTCGGTGAGGCAATCTCTTCCCGCGTGTTGCGTCCGAGGCCGCCTCCGCCCGCAGAATCTGCGGCAATGCCAGCCCACCCAGCGCCAGCCCGCCGATTTTCAGAAACTGCCGCCGCGATTGCCCGTCACAAAACGACGCGGGACGTTGTCCGAGGATGTGGAGCATTCAGGAGTCCTTCCGGTGTGGGGCATTCTCGTAGCAGGCCCGTATGGTACATCGACGCCCCTTGATGCATCAATACAGTTTGCCGTGTTCGGGCCTGAATCACGGACGAACAGCGTGGTACGACGCTCCGCGTCCTGATTCACGACGCGGAGCGTCGTACCACATTGATCACGCTGCTTTAAGACGTGTCACAGAAGCCCCTTAGGAGGAAATCTTCAATGTCGCCGGCGTTCGTGATTGAAAATAAGGTAGTTTTCAACTGGGCACGAGCACGCGACGGATCGCGCCTTGTTATGCGTGCCGAGCGAGGGCGTTCGCCCAGATCTTCGTTGACCAATCCACTTTTCTCTCGCACGCAGCTCGTACAGCGGCATGAGCAGGTGGGGCAGATTCTGCCCCTGAACGGGGAACAGAATGATGAGCAAGCGAATCGCCAGACCCCCAACGCACGTCAACAAACGAATCGCGAGGCGGCCGCTCGTCGAACAAGTATCGGATGCGTTATCACGCCATTTCCTGGCGCGGGGGCTTGGTCGCTTCGAGGAGCTCGAACCGCGACACCTGATGACCGCCGTTGGCTGGGAAATCCCGCTTCTTGGCCCAACTCTAGAACAACACGGGGCGTTGGACTTCCAGCCTGACGTTGAGCTGCACGGCCTCCTCGACCCGACAGCGACTGGAATCCCAGCCATTGAGCATCACTCCTTGTTCGATACTAGCTCGTTGG
Source organism: uncultured Pirellulaceae bacterium (assembly GCA_964519825.1). Taxonomy (GTDB): domain Bacteria; phylum Planctomycetota; class Planctomycetia; order Pirellulales; family Pirellulaceae; genus CAZFLF01. The sequence continues at coordinate 1,349 of CAZFLF010000529.1, forward strand.
CTGACTCGCAGCAGGAACATCACGAGCGAGAAGAAGTCCATGGGTTCCTCAACCTGCGGGACTACGACGGAAACCTATTAAGCAACTGGCAGGAGCTCGCCGCTGCCGAAGATGAAGACCATGAACACGAGCATGCGACCGAATTCGACGTGGGGATCGTGCCGTCCGCTAACGAACTGGATTCCGGCGAGATCCCCATTGATTCGCACTACTCGCTGTGGAGTGGCAAATGGACCCAATCGGGCGGACTCGGATCACCGCTTACGGTCACGTACAGTTACAGCAACATCTTGGATGGGACCTTCACGGGGATCACTACGGATCAGGTCAAGGCTGGCATTGAGAAAGTCCTCCAGTTGTGGTCGACCTATGCTCCGTTGAATTTTGTCGAGGTCGTTGACAGTGGTCCTGTAGTGGGCGACACGGGGTATGCCGCTGGAAGCACCCCCAACGTTCGCATTGGGTATCACTATTTCGACGGTCCATCCCAGGTATTGGCACACGCCTATTATCCGCAAGGGACTCAAGGCCTGTCGGGCGACGTACATTTTGACAGCGGCGACACGTGGCGTATCGGAGCTGGCGGGGGGGGCATCGACTTTGTCGAAGTTGCCCTGCATGAGTTGGGGCATTCCCTCGGACTGCAGCACGAGAACGTGAACACGGCCATCATGAATCCGTATTACGGCGGCCGGTTTGCAACGCTGAACTCGGCCTATCTGCTGGCAGACGATATCGCAGGCATTCGGGCGATGTATGGCACCGGTACGGGATCGGTCGCACCGCTGGTGGTCAATCAAACGCCTGTCTTGAATGCGATCGGCGATGTGACGATGTCGCGTTCCCAAGACACCTTTAACGTGCCCCTCACCGCCACCGATTCCGATGGCGATCCGATCACTTTCAGTGCGACGGCCGGTCAAGCGAATGCTGTCGATCAGCTCGCGTATCAACTGGACCAGCAATATGGGTTTTCACTGAATGGATCCGACTACAACAACTACCGCGGCGCGGGGGAAAAATACGTGGTCGGATCAAGTGGCCAGTGGTATTTCATCCTGGCGGATGGCTCGTTGCATTCATGGAATTCGACGATCGCAAACAGTCCAACGATCGCCACCTTGGACTCGAGCTTTCACACCACGCTTAGCAAACTCTATAACGCCCAGTCGGTAACCGTTACACCGGTCAACGTGGGACTATCGTTCAATGGGAATAATCTGATCATCGATCCGGCCAGCGGATTCACGGGGACGTTCCAGGTCAACGTCAACGCCAGCGATGGCAATACGTCGGCCAGTCGCACGTTTAACGTGACCGTCTCCAACCAGACCCCGACGCTGGCGGCCATTGCGGATAAGTCGATGCGTCCCAGTGACGATTCCATCGCGGTCACGCTCAACTTCGCCGACTCCGATGGCGACGCGCTGACCGTTACCGCATCAGTTCCCCAACCCGATGCCGTCAAGGCAGCCGCGTATGCGCTGGACCAACAGAATCAGTTCCAGGCCGCAGCCGGCGAATATCACAACTCCCGCGGAGCCGGCGAGAAGTATTTCCAGAATGCAAGCGGCAGCTGGTACTTCATTCTCGCCAACGGGCAGGTTTACAACTGGACCGGTTCGATCGCCGGAAGCACCTTGCTGGCGACGTTGGATTCACGATTCCATGCCGACCTGTCACTGCTCACCAACGCCCAGCCTGATACGAGTGCCCCAGCTAACGTTGTCCTGTCGGTCAACGGCAATACGCTGACGGTCAATCCGCCGAATGGCTATACGGGAGCGTTCGCTGTCACGGTAACGGTGAGCGACGGCGCTGCGTCAGCCCAGCGCACTTTTCAACTCGACGTTGCCAACCACGCCCCAATCCTGAATGCCATCGCAGACCAGTCGATGTCGCCTGGTACTCTTTCCAAAACCGTGGTGATCTCTGCGTCCGATACCGATGGAGATTCCGTGTTGTTGAGCGCGACGGTCGTGCAGACTGACGCTGTGGCTCAGCAGGCGTATGACCTCGACCAGCAACGGGGATTTCAATCCGCGGGGACTGACCACTACAACCTCCGCGGCGCGGGAGAACGGTACTTTATCGACGGCTCAAACAACTGGTACTTCATCCTGCCCAACGGGGGAGTATATTCCTGGGGCGGATCGATCGGCGGCAGCACGCTACTGGCGACGCTCAACAGCACCTATCACACCACTGTGAGCTCGCTGTACAACGCTCAAGCGCCGAATGCGCAAGTTATCAATGTCGGCCTGTCCTGGAATGGCAATTCACTGACGATTACTCCCCCGAACGGCTTTACTGGCTCGTTCCAAGTTACCGTCACAGCCAGCGACGGGGCCCTCACGGCGAGCCGCTCGTTCGCCATGACGGTGGTGAACCGTGCGCCTCAAATTGCCAACATCGCAAACCAAACGATGTCACCGTCTGCCGACACGCTCCAAGTCGCACTCAACGTGTCCGACGCCGACGGCGATAGTCTGACGTATGTGACTTCCGCGGTTCAACCCGATGCCATAACGCAAACTGCCTACGATCTCGATCAGCAATACAACTTCCAGGCCGCATCGTCCGAGTACCTGAACTATCGCGGTGCGAATGAAAAGTACTTTCAAGATGCCGGCGGAAACTTTTACTTCATCCTGCCCGACGCACGCGTCTACGTCTGGGCGAACAGCATCGCGGGAAGCACATTGCTCGGACAGCTGGACGCCAGTTACTACGCTAATCTGACGAAGTTTTATAACGTGGCGACTCCCACCGGGACGGCAGCGAATGTGGTCCTGCAAGTCAGTAACGGACAGCTCACCATCGACCCAGCGGCGAACTTCTCCGGCAGCTTCCGCGTCACTGTTTCCGTATCAGACGGCCAGGTGACCTCACAGACGTCCTTCCAAGTCACCGTCGCGAATCAATTGCCCACCTTGGCCGCGATCGCCAATCAGACGATGACCAGCAGTCAAGATTCGATTCAAGTTGCATTTACCGCTGCGGATGCGGACGGCGATACGCTGACGGTAACGGCCACCGCGTCACAAGCCGATGCTACCGCGCAGCTCGCCTACAACCTGGACCAACAATACGGCTTCTACGCGGCAAGTTCGGAGTATCCCAACCTGCGCGGCGCCGGCGAGAAGTACTTTCAGGGAACCGGCGGCGGCTGGTTTTTCATCCTGGCGAATGGCCAGGTGTACCAGTGGGGAGGGAGCATCGCCGGCAGCACTTTGCTGGGAACGTTGAACTCGTCCTACCACGCCAACGTGAGTCTGGTACATCAAGCCCAGCAGCCGACGGTTAACCCCGTGAACGTCGTGCTCGGCGCCGCGAATGGCGTGCTGACAATTAACCCCGCTAGTAATTTCACAGGCCAATTCGATGTGACTCTCAGCGTCTCAGACGGCGTCGCTTCCGCGGCTCGAACGTTCTCGGTCACGGTAACCGCTTCCGGTGGGCTGAGCACTCCCGGTTCGAGTGCCGGCATGGTCGCTGCCGATCCTGGAGTTTCGCAGCCCTTGATTGTGGCTATTCCATCGTCGCGGATGTCTGACGACGCAGGGCAACCAGCCATGAACTTCTGGGCGGCACCAACGGGCCAAGAGAGCGGATTCGAAGAAAAACGGCTCCCACCGGTACTGAACACGACGGCACCCGGCGCACCTTCGCCAAACGCAACCATCGAACGGGCGTTTTCTTTTTTCAATCGTCATAACGGCGACGACGGCGAAGACGGTCCCACCTCCGAAGATCCCAACGAATTCCTGGACGACATGCCGGAAGAGGCCGCGGTGGACGTCGTTTTCTCCGATTGGGATGATTCGGTCGAATAGAGCGAACGAGCGCTAGCCCAATGCCGCTTACATTGGTTCTGGATTAGTGAGTGGCCGGGCGCTAGCCCAATGGCACTTATTTTGTGACTGGACGAGTGAGCGGTACGGCGCTAGCCGCCGGTTTTTCGCGTGGGAAATCGACCCCACGACACCGGTGGCTAGCGCTTAGGTCTTACCACATTCATGTAGTAACGATTGGGT
>CAZFLF010000530.1:0-5378 GCA_964519825.1 uncultured Pirellulaceae bacterium
GTTTAACTTGGACCGCACGGGTGAGCGGCACGGCGCTAGCCGCCGGTTTTTCGCATGGGAAATCGACCCCACGACACCGGCGGCTAGCGCCGTACCGCTCACTCGTCCCGTAACAAAGTAAGTGCCATTGGGCTAGCGCCCGTTCGCTAAAAATCGGCCAGATAAATGACTGAACTGGACGCGTTCACCGGCTTTTGCGACAGTTTCGGCTGGAGTAGCAATGAACAGTCGACAAGTTCAGTTCGCGAGAATGATCGTGTGGAGTGCGGCGGCGGTGAGCCTGCTGTTCATCTTGTTGACGGCCGGATGCGCCGGCATCGACAAACTGCGAGGAAACGGTCTCAGTGAATCCGAGAATTGGGGTCAGGAGCTTCGCAAGCAGCAAAGCAGCGGAGTGACCTACGGTGGGCTGACGGCCAAGGCCAACCAAATCGAACGCAATCTCGGCGTGCGGTGAGGGCTACTGGATCATTTGTTCGTCGGTCGATCCAGCCGAGACGGTAATTTCTCCGGTGTCTTCTAGCTTACGCACGACGTCGACAATTTGTTGCTGAACGGATTCGACGTCGGCCAGACGGACCGGCCCAAGGTAGCCCATTTCCTCCTGGAGCATGGCGGAAGCACGCGTCGACATGTTGCCGAGGATCTTTTGTTTGAGGTCCTCGCTGCATCCCTTTAGCGCCAAGGCCCACTGGCTCGTTTCCACGTTTTTCATCACGGTCTGGATGTCTTTATCCGCCAGTTTGCCGATGTCTTCAAAGACAAACATCAGGCGGCGGATGTCCTCGACCAACTCCGGATCATCCTGCGCCATATTCTCGAGAATCTGCCGCTCCGTTTGCCGTCCAATGACGTTGAGGATGCCGGCCACGGCGGCGAGTCCACCGGCGTTTTCATACGACTGAGTGACCAACGACGACATCCGGCTTTCCAATCCGCTTTCGACTTCTTCAAGAATCTCCGGACTCGTTTGGCCCATGTGCGCGATGCGGCGAATGACTGCGATTTGCCGTTCTTGAGTGAGTCCAGTGATGACTTGGGAGCCGTAGCTCGCCGGCAAATGCGACAGAATGAGAGCGATCGTTTGGGGATGTTCGTCGTTGACGAAGGTCAGCAGGTTTTGCGCGTCGATGCGTTTGAGAAATCCAAACGGCAGCGCCTCGACGGACTGTTTGACGTTATCGAGGGTAGTCTGCGCGTTCTTGCCGAGCGTCTTTTCGAGCAGTATTTGGGCGACATCCAGGCCGCCGGCGCTCCCACCCAGTGCATGCGGATTGGCCTCGGAGAAATTCCGGATCGCTTGTTCTTGGTCGTCGCTGCTGAGCCGTCCGAGTTTGGCGATCTCGATGGAAACGGTTTCGACCTGCTTCGGCTCCAGGCGGCTGAGAATGGCCACCGCCTCTTCCTGAGGCAGACTCATCAACACGATCGCAGCCTGTCGCAGACTCGGCACCGCAGGTCCCCCGCTTAACGCATGCACGCGTACCCATTGAGCAATCGGCCAGCCATAGCGGCAGACCGGTCCGTCATTCGGTTCTTATCGGCTGCCAAAATGTATCGGGTGCAACGATTTTTCCGGCAGAATTCCCCCTCACCCCAACCCTCTCCCCGGAGTACCGGGGAGAGGAGGCCAGAAACTATTCGTCTGCGGACCATTCCCAACATCCCCACTGGCCTAGGTTTTCGTCGACTTCAATACGGAGCCGCTCCGGCGCCGTACCGGCTTTGGCGGGCAAAGCAGCTAGTAATCGCTGGCCGATATAGCGTGCCAGCAGTTCCGCGGTCGTGTTTGGAATTGGCAACAGCACGCAGTCCCCGCGCGGGAATACCCAACGGCGATCCCCGAATGTCACCGTCACTTCGCGATCGTCGGGGACAACACGAATCGATGTATGGTCCGTCGGCAAGAGCATGTGGTGATCAAGTTCCAAGAGGATGTCCTGAAGCGAATCGCGCAGCGCGATGAAGTCGACGACGTAGCGATTTGCATCGAGAGGTCCGTGAACGTGTGCTGCCACGCGGTAATTGTGACCGTGTAACCGCTCGCAGACGTTGCCGTTGAACGTGATGAAGTGGGCTGCACTGAAGACAAGGTTCTCCTTGCACAGCCGAACCCAGAATCGTTCAGTCATCGTGGTTGATCCTTGTTCTGAGTGATCCATTCCCGCGCCATCCCGGCGACAGCCGCCAGCGCGATCGCGGCGGTGTCAACCCGCAGCATGCGAGGTCCGAGGTCGATTGGCAACCATCCTGCACCGACGGCTTGCTCAACTTCTCCGTCCGTGAATCCCCCTTCGGGTCCGACAGCGATGATCACATTCTTCCACGAACTCCCTGACAGTTCGGTCAACGACCGGCTTCCGCCGGCTGCTAGACTTGGATGCGCAATCACGTGCAGCACATTCGGGGCGGGAGCAGCCAGGAATTCAGACAGTTTGAGCGGCGAGCCGATCATCATCAAGCGATTCCGACCACACTGCTTGGACGCTTCAATCACCGAGCGGCGCAGCCGTACGACCGTTTGCTCGTCGGGCTGCACGACACTTCGTGCGGTGATCAGCGGAGTCAACGAGGCGGCGCCCAGCTCCGTGAGTTTCTCGACCAGAACGCGTTGACGATCTCCTTTTGGCAAAGCTACGCCCAACGCAACCCATGGCGTCAATTCCCGATCAATGCGGCGCGGTTCCAAAATCGCACAATGAACCGCGTTCTTTTCGACGTGCGCAACTCGGGCGGAGAACTCCACGCCACTGCCGTCGAACAAGACGACAACGTCACCAATGCGGGCCCGCAAGACCTTGGTGAGATGGACCGCTTCCTGGCCAGTGAGCGTCGCCGAGTCCCCCGTGATTGGTAACTCGACAAAGAACCGGTCGCTCATAAGAAATGCACGGCGCCCGCTATTTCATGCCAAACGCCGAGGTGACTCCTTCCGAGATACTGGTGGCGACATCCATGCCATCTTCCCAGGCCCACATGTTGCGCACCATGTCCGACATCAAGACACCCGTCACAGAGAGGAACAACAAGATGATCAGCAATCCGGCGATGTTCCAAATCGAATAGGGCGCTTCGGCGGGCCCGACGGCGCCGTGGTAAGCGGTGGGAACTCCGATCGGCGTCGCCGCAATTCCCCCGCCGCCGAGTGCATCGAGCTGCTGATCGAGACCGGCGGTATCCGCCAACAGCGCGCCCTGCATGGTCGCCGCGTCTTGATCGAAGGCGACGGAATCTTCTAGGGCGATTACTTGCGATCCGCTGTCCGACTCGTCGGTGAACATTTCGTCCGACGGGGTGAGCAGGAAGTCTTCGTCTTTTTTCAAATTTTGAGCCGGTTCACCCTCGAAGGCGCCACTATCAAGCTCGATCGATTCGTCTTCGGGCAGTTCTAAACTGGAAATCGAAGAACCGCCCATGTCGAGCGGCTCTTCCTCCAGATTCAGGCCACTATCAGTCGGCGATTGGAGGCTGATCCCACTGTCCGCTTCCAGAGACAAACCGCTGTCGGTCGGGCTGGCCAGATTGATACCGCTGTCGGCGGCGTTGAGCGCGAATTCGCCTCCTATACCGATACCGCTGCCACCCAGCACAATTTCGTCGTCGTCGCTTAACGCCAGCTCGCTGTCGAGAGCAATTTCGAGGTCATTGGAACCGACCTTACTGCCAGTCCCGAGGCCTTTATTGGTACCCGATCCTGCCTGCGCTGGTCCGGTTCCTCCGCTGCTGCCCGACTTAAGTTTCATCTGTGAATCACCCAGTACGTCGGCACCAATTCCCGACGGAATCTTCAACGCTTTGTCCGAACCGGTCTCCGCGACCAATTTCACATCGCTATCCGTTCCGACTCCGGGGACCAGCGCGACATCGCTATCGACTGATGAACCCTTTTTCGAGGAACCAGCATCCAGCGAGATTTCACTGCCGACCTCGTCTAAAGAAAGCTCGCTGCCGACTTCGGGTTTGATCGTGAGATCGCTGTCACCAGCGATTTTGAGGTCGCTGTCGGCCTGAGGCGCGCCGCCCGATTTGCCAATGATCGTACTGGATGTAGTTTGGGGCGATTGCCCCACGGACTCCTCGCTAACGAGAATCGAGCCCGCTTCGTCGTCCAGCGACGCGGGTTTGATCAAATCGTCCAGGCCGTCGTCAAATTGCAATGCGCTGTCCGACTTGCCTCCCAGAAACTCCACCTTACAGCGTTCAATCTCCTCGATTTTGAATTTCCAACTGCCGCCGTCACGGTATCCGTGGATGTCGCCATTGGATCGTTTCTCGATCAACTGGTCCGGTGTGAGACCCAGCATCGTGGCGGCTTCGTTCAGTTCAACAAATCGACTGGCCATGAATTCATCTCTTGTTTTGGATCGCTCGTATTTCGCGCGGCAACGGTTGTCCCGTGTTGTATTCTTCCATCTCCAAGTCCGCGGCAAGGCTGCGGACACTCATCAACGTTATTGTGCCGGTCTTGTGTTCGATGTGGTAGACGCTCATGACTCGAGTTTTGCTATCGATCACTACGACCTGTTGACGGCCATCCGCCGTGTCACTGCTGAGGGCCATCAGTCCGTCGGCAAGGACCAACGGCTTAACCGCCGCCGGTACTTGTTGCGCTTGAAGCTGACCACGTGGGTTGCTCCAACCAAACACTCCGAGACCTACGAACGTCACGATCACGATTCCCAGTAGGGCTTGGCGCATGCATAGACTCCTTTCACGTGCGGCGACGCCGGGGAATTGCTAATAGCCATTCTAAATGCCCGGCTTCGCGGTTCAAGCTTTGTCGTTACCATCATTTAGGTCGCATGCGAGTGTATTTCCGGTACAACCGGTCGGCAAGGGCAACCGGCGACCCAAATTGCTTCGATTTGAACGACAAATCCGATACATTAGCGGTCGCCAGCTCAAGGCTCATTGGCCAGTACGGAGGTCATTTATGCCCCGGCCGGCGGGGCCCCGCAAGAATTGGACTGCGGCGTGGCCATTTGAGGCGAATGGACGGGAGCAAGTAGAAGGAGAACTACCATGGCGGGCGAAACAGTGTTATTTCGCGGACGGGCGAAACCGAAACAGGCTTTTCACTATTGGCAGGAGCGTATTTTCCGTGAGACCGCTCGGGGAATTGCGGTCGTATTTCTCTTCGGGCTGTGGAGCACGCTCGCCAACGCCCAGCCGAAACCACAGCCGGACGCTGCCGCAAACAAGCGTGCCGCCCAAGAGCTACGCCGATCTTGGGTCCGCGGTCAACTCACCAAGTTGGTCGACGATGAACGGGAACGAGCCGAGATCCTGGCTCGCTTGAACGACCTCTCGGACGATCAGATTCAAAGAGTCGCTGCGCTTTGTTTGGACGAACTCGAGGCTCGGCGGAAAAAACAGTT
>CAZFLF010000531.1:0-5370 GCA_964519825.1 uncultured Pirellulaceae bacterium
ACCGACCTTGTCGACGTACGTCAGCATCCCCGGCCGCTACCTGGTGCTCATGCCGGCCTTGGGGCGGCTGGGCGTGTCGCGCAAGATCGAGGATGACATCGCACGGCGCAAACTGCGCGAATACTTGTTAGAGCTGAATCCACCGAAGGGACTGGGCTTCATCGTCCGTACGGCCGGCGTCGATCGGACGAAAAAGGAGTTGTCGCGCGATATGGCTTATCTGTTGCGATTGTGGAAGGTAATCGTCCGACGCATGAGGAAAGGGGGCGCTCCGCACGACATCTACGAAGAAAGCGACATGATCATCCGCACCATCCGTGATATCTTCTCCTCGGATGTCGACGCGATTTATGTGGATCAAGTCGATGCGTTCAACCGGGCCAAGGAGTTCCTGCAGCTCGTCATGCCGCGGTTCGTCCACCGGTTGCACTTGTACGAAGGCAAAGAACCGCTGTTTCACAAGAACAGACTGGAAGCCGAGATCAACCGCATCCACGCCCGCAAAGTCCCCTTGTCCGGTGGTGGGTCCATCGTGATCGATCAGACCGAGGCGCTCGTCGCGATCGACGTCAACAGCGGCAACTTTCGCGCGGAAAATAACGCCGAAGAAACGGCGTATCAATTGAACATGTCCGCCGCCAAGGAAATCGCCCGCCAGTTGCGACTACGCGATCTGGGTGGCGTCATCGTCAATGATTTCATCGACATGCGCCGCGAAAAGCATCGTCGCGCCGTCGAACGGGCGCTGCGCGATGCCATGAAACGCGATCGAGCGCGAACCAAGATTCTCCGCACGAGTCCCTTCGGCTTGATCGAAATGACGCGGCAGCGCATTCGTCCTAGCTTGAAGCGCAGCGTCTTCTCGGACTGCCCGTGCTGCCAGGGACGAGCGGTCGTGAAGACGGCCGAAAGCGTCGCCATCGAAGTCATCCGCCTGCTGATGCTGGCCAGCCAATTGCCCAACATCGGTCGCGTCACGGTCCGCGTGAACAACGAAGTCGCATCCTATCTGAACAACCGCAAACGCCGTGAAATCACCCGGCTCGAGGAAGAATGCCAGCTGTCCGTACAAATACTGGGGAGCGAAGGCTTGTACCCCGAACATATGGAACTCGAATGCCGCGACCGCGACGGGCGCGAGATCAAGTTGCCGGAATAGCAGACTTAGTTGTGCGGCGGAAATTCGCGGGTGATCGCCAGGACCTCGTCGAAGATGAGTCCATTCGTGGCAACGCCTTCTCCGTTGTGAATCGTGGCACGACCCTGCCAATCCGTGAATGTCCCGCCCGCTTCCTCCAGTACCGGCTTGATGGCGGCCGCGTCCCACACGTTCATGATTGGGTCCACCATGGCCTCGGCTCGCCCGGTGGCCACCAGGAGATACCCGTAGCCATCGCCCCAGGTGCGCGTGACGTAGGCCAGTTCCTGCAGCCGTTCGAATGCCCCCGTTGCGCCGCGGTGTGCGAAGCCGTCGACCTGTGAAGTCACGAAGAGGCCATGTGCCAAACTGGTACGTCTGGAAACTCGTGCCCGCCGCGGTGGCGATCTGCGCTGCCGCCACCAAGCTCCTTGTCCCCGCGCGGCAAATACGCACTCCTCCAGCGCCGGAATGTTGATCACTCCGGCGACGCTGTCGTTCTCGAGCATGATCCCGATCAGCTGACTGTAAAGTGGCACTCCGCCGATAAAAGTCTTGGTGCCATCGATCGGATCCAGAATCCAGGTGAATCCCGACGACCCAGACTGCTGTCCGAATTCTTCTCCAATCACGGCGTCGGACGCGAACGCCTGGCTAATCCGTTCGCGCAATAGTAATTCCGCGCCACGATCGGCCTGGGTAACCGGAGAATTGTCGGCCTTGCGCTCCACGGCGAAGTCTTCACCTTGAAAGTACTGCAAGGTCAGACGCCCAGCTTCTTGTACGAACTCCAATGCTGCCGCCAACCGGACTGCGATAGGATCGAACGACATGCTCACTTTGGCGGATCGAGAAGTTGCGAGAATTTGATCGCGTCCAACTGCCTGCGCGAAGTTTCGGTTATGGACTTGATGGCGTCCAACAACTTTGGCTGAGGATCGTTATTGAAATCACCGTCACCGCTGCCGTTTGCACCAATCGGACCCTCGATTGCCTCGATGACCTCCAGCAGCGAGATTTGCTCCGGTGGACGAGTCAGCGCGTAGCCACCTTCAACGCCGCGCGTCGATCGTAGGATTCCATGCGTCACTAGATTGCGCAAGATTTGCAGCAGAAACCGCTCCGGCATGTGACCTACCGAAGCCAATCTACTACAGGGAACTGGCGTCCCTTGCGGGGATTGCGCCAGCTGTAAAGTGGCGCGCACCGCATACGCAACTGTGCGTGAGAGTTTCATGAGCCCAACATCCCTTTGCCCGCTGAAAAATAAGCGCAAGCAATTTAGCAAACGAGCCTGATTTGTCAATCAATTCGCCGAGGGAGGAATCCGGCCACGCAGAAATCGATTTGACTCAAACCAGACAGTTCGGTTTTACCTTTAGTACGCAACGACAGAGCGGCAGCTTTTCTCTTCCGCCTTGTCGTCTATCAAAATGAATCCGTACCGGCGGTTTCCACGACGCGCGTACCTTCACGGCGAGTCAAGTCAGCGAACAGTTCCGCGAGTCGTTGCAGCATGGGTCCTGCAAATGCATCGCCGATTGGACGACCGTCGACTTCCAGGACCGGTACCAGGCCACCCATAGTTCCCGTGCAAAACATCTCATCCGCCCGATACACATCGGTTAGTGACAGGTCGAGAACTTCGTATTGAATTTGATGGTCACGGCACAGTTGTAGCACGACGCTTCTCGTAATCCCTTCAGGACAGGCCACCGTGCGCGGAGTCAACACCATGCCGTCTTTGACCAAGAATATGTGCGTCGCGTTCGTTTCCGCAACGAAGCCGCGCGAGTCAAGCATGAGCGCATCGTCCGCACTTGCCTGGTTGGCCTGAATCTTCGCCAGAATCGAGTTCAGCAGGTTATTGTGGTGAATTTTGGGGTCGAGTACGTCAGCGGTCGGACGACGAATCGCTGCCGTAATCAATCGGATGCCACTCCGGTCATATACCGGCGACTTGAATTCGGCGAGCACAATCAGGGTTGGTCCGGATTGATTCAAGCGCGGATCCATGCCGCTGGTGATCTTGACGCCACGAGTCAGCGTCAGTCGGATGTGCACGTTGTCAGACATACTATTCGCCGCCAGCGTACCGCCAATCTGCTCGGTAATCTCCGCGTGAGTGGGGATCTCATGAAAGGCCAGCGACTGGGCCGACGATTTCAGGCGATCGAGATGTTCGGTTAGCCGGAAGATTCGCCCTTGATACAATCGCAATCCCTCCCAAACCGCATCGCCCCCTTGGACGACCGAGTCGAACGGACTCACTCGCGCCTCATCGCGATGCACCAGTTTTCCGTTGATGCTCACGATCAGATTCCGATTGCGTTCGTCGAATTTCTGCAACATGGCTCGGAACTCCTTCTCGGTGACAGGAACATGATGGACAGGAAGATTCGTCGCGGAAACATCTTCCTGTCATTTATTTTCCTGTCGCCGCTCCAATCCGATATTGCCGCAGCTCCGCATATAGTTTTTCACACTCGCCAAGCAGATCTCGCAGCGAAGCCGGAATCGGCTCTTCCTTCGGTCGATAAGGGCCAAATGAAGTCGTCTTCTCAACGTTGTCATACCAATGTTTCGCCCAGATACCATCCGTGTCGCGGCGTCCGGAGGGCCACGACAGCATTTCGGGCCTGAATTCGACCTCCAGCATATTACAGCAACGCCGCAACACCCCCTCGGGATCCTCGAGCACATCGCGAGCGTCGAGCACGGGGGGCAAGCAACCACTGCGATCGCGCACCATCTTCAAAATACGAAGCTGTTGTGGCAGTCCCGTATCGGTGATTACCGGTCGGGGAATGAATTCCAGCAACGATGCCAGCATTTCGCGCGGCTCGCGGATGAGAAAGCAATGAGTCAACTGGTCGAGCCAACCGAGTTCGATGTTCGGAAGCAGATGATGAGCCATGTGTTTTTGGTAAAAGATCATCTTGCCCGTCGGCAACGGGCCCGTCAGCCAGTCGACAACTTGGCGCCAATCGGCTTGATGGTTTGAAATCACCTCATCCGCGCCGGGATGCGGCAATCGGGTTTCACGCAGGTAGTGTGCATAGAGGGGTTCGTCGCACACGATCGTATCCGGGCGATTGCCCCACGACCGCATCATCGCGGTCGAGATATTCCGCGGTCCGGACCACATGGCGAGGCGCACGATTCGGGACATCGTCAGACTTGAAGCAATTGCCGCAAATGAAAGTGGAATTTGCCGAGCTTGCCGCCGTAGTTTCCCGCGCTGATCGCCACGACGCCATCGCCGGCGGCCGCACGGATCGCGGCCGCCATAGCTTGCCCGACCACCGCCTCGTTTTCGCCATCAATCACGATTTCGTACACGCAGTTCGCCTCGGGATGCACCTGGGATGCGACGCGCCCGCGCAGCGTGGGGCAGAATGCGTCGGACGTCGAGGCCACGAGTCCCTTGTACCGGGAACCGACCTTACTGCCGCTGCGGGCGACTCCACCCGGAAACGGCGTGATTACCCCGACCAGCGGTGCGATTGCTTCCGCACCCCGCCGCGCGCCGGCCAATGCGGCAAACTGGCTGCGGGCTTGCAAGATGATGTTTCCGCCGGCCACTCCTTTGGCAACCCCGGCCGATTCTTCCGCGAGGAACTCCCCGTCCATCACGGGAATTCGCCAGTAGCGGCGACCCGCCAGTTTCTTACTCTTCTGAAAACCGTCGCCGAAAAAGCGAATGTGCTTGCCGACCGGAATCTTCTCGGCAGCTCCGATCAATCCGTTGTAGATCGCGGTTGATGGGCAGGTCATCACGCACTGCCCGACACGGTTTGGAATGGCGCTAGCCAAAGACTCAGCGGACATCCCGAATGCCATGACCGCGGCCCCCGTCCGACCGTCCGGCGTTTCGTCGGGCGACAATCGCCGTTCCAAGCCAATCTCCGCATCGCACGCGATCACGGACGAGCTGTATCCGGTGAACTCGCGTAATGAGGCCTCCAACCAATAGTCATCCGCCGCCGTTACGATCAAACGCGTGTACCGCATGCCAAAGGCTTCGGCAAACGTGTCTTCGATGAGAGTGTCGCCAAGTTGCATGAAGGGAAAGAAATTCTTGCGGGGTGAACTGGAAAACCGAGCGCCAAGGAGAGAGTGTAAATGGCGCCCTCCAACTGCGACAGTCGGGGCGCGGCGATTCAGAGGGCAGAGGGCAGAGGTCAGAGGGCAGAGGTCAGAGGTCAGAGGTCAGAGGTCAGAGGTCAGAG
>CAZFLF010000532.1:0-5352 GCA_964519825.1 uncultured Pirellulaceae bacterium
GCATCAAGTAGTGGACCTGCCCATGAAGCTGCCGAACGAAGCGACCGTACTCCAGAGTGCCCGGTTGACCGGCCTGTAATTGCAGCCGTTGGATGCGATCCAGCAGCTCGTAAGCCGCGACTTGCGTCACCGGGTGTTGAATCGCCAGACTCGCTAGTGCCACATCTGCCCAGCGCGCGTACTGCGGTAGGTTTTCCTTTTGCTTGTCGGAAATCAGCCGACTACATTCCCAGAGCGCATTGTCGGCCTCTTCAGGGCGATTTTGGAGTAACGCAATAATGCCGAGTATTGCCGCTCGATTCCGAGCCATCTCCGTCGAGCTGGTCGGAGGGTGTTTAAGGACTTCCTGTTTGAGTTCCTCAAGCCGATTGGTCTCGATGGCTGTGAGCACCAGCAGAATCGCCGGACAAACAAAGTTTCCGCCGGTTTGCACGAGTCGCTGATCGACCGCTTGCCGAGCTTCCGCCGTCGCAACATCGATCGGGTGCTGATTGAGCACTGCCGGAGCCGGATGCGTTGGCGTGAAGGCCCCAGCCATCCGCAGCAAATCATGACTCGAGTTCGGCATGACCCACCGATGCAGGAACTCGTAGCGAGTCTTGGCGTCGAGCGTCAAAGCTCGCCGATAGATCTCATAGGCATTGTCGGAGATCCGTTCTTCGTTGATGGCATATGTGAGGAACCGAGTGTTCGGCAACAGCTCGGTTGGCTCCGGCCACTCGATCGCCGCTCGGTGTTCGTCAGTCAACTTGCTGGGCCAATTCCCAGTGAGCATCGCGTTACGAACCCGCAGCGTTGTCCGCGCGGCATCGTGATAGAAACCATACACGCGGTCGTCAGTCGCTTTGAGCTTCTCCATCGCGGCCGCTTCGCCATTGAGCGAGATCGTCAATTGCTCGCCGCGCAGCACGATTTCAACCGCATTCCAATCGTTCTCTTTCAGCGCCAGCTTCTTCTTTTCGACGACTCCGTTGTCTGCGCGAGTCGCGAACACATCGCTCGGCCCGTCCGTGATCCAATGCCGCGTGATACCGTCAGCACCGAACACATACGCAACTCGGCCGATCGTCGGCGCGGCTTCCGTTTGACCCGACTGATGAAAGAATTCATAGCGCAGCGAGTCACCATCGCGCAGCGGGCGTTGATAGTAGAGTCTCGATTCATTCGCTCCTGGCCAGAATGGTTCGCGGCGTAACGAAGTCAGCTCTCCATTCTGGAACTTCCAGTCGGTCTCTGGCTCGGCCATGACAATCGCCTGATCGGCATTCGTCTCGTCCGCTTCAACGAGCACTGCAACATTCTGACCGTTCTGTTCGACGACCGTCTGAACGTACCGACGAGGTTCTCGCAACGCGTCGCTTCTCGACTCGTCGAAATGCGAGGCGACCCAGCCACGCAACCGGCTGCTGGTGAGCAACGGAATTTCGCGCGGAATGGTCGGCGTCCCGATGAGTTTGAAGTTGCGGAAGATCGGGGTCCGGCCCCAGTCGGCTCCCAGTGTCAACCACGGAGCCGATGCTCCGGACCTGTCCTCATGAATAAACTGACCATTCGCCAGATACCTCACAACGTCGTCGTCGACTTGAATCGTGTAGCGGTTCCACGGTGTCTTGTGCAGCAAATTGGTAAGGCTCGGCCCACTGTCGTATCCGGAACGTCCCTTCCCGTGTAAGTAGGCCGCGTCCGAGTACGCATTGATGACAAATTGCACGCCGCCGTAGCCGGCGTTTCCTTCCGCCCAACCCCCTTCACGGCAATCGAAGGATAACTCAAATTTACCGGCTAATGGATACTCGAAGCTGAGTTCCGAGTCATACGCGCTCGTTAGGTGCTGCACGTAGCCGTCCAGCGCAAACCAAATTCCGGGCAGCGAACCGCTCGCATGTTGCGCTGCGGTTTGCATGCCGGCCTCGACCCAATGCTGCGGTTGCAGCTTCGCCCATTCACCCAAAGAGGGTGTTGGAATGTTGCCGACACCACGCAGCCGCATCATTTCCATCAACGTCATGCGGACGTGAGCCCGTGGCCGGTCCCACTGTATTCGCTGGGTGTGGTCGATGAGTCGCTCGAACAACAGCCGCGTGGCGTCACGCCATTCGGGATGCCGAGCCGCCTCAGCCGCAACGACAAACGTCAACATCGGAAACGCGACCTTGTTGCGATCCTCCGGCTTCGGAAGGTTCTGAATCGTGGCTTCCAACAGTTTTTGCAGTCGCGCCGTCGTCCCAGCGGTTCGACTGGCCAGCACGGCGGACGTGGCATCCGCAGTGCCATCACGCATGACCGCGCCGAGCAACCGCAACGCCTCGACCTGCGGAGTCTGCTGAGGCACCACCACTAACTCTTGCATGACTTCATCAAGTTTTCCGAGTTCCTTGGCTGTTACCAGCAAATGCCACCCGGTGCTGTAGATGTCTCGAAGCAAACCGGCACTCGGTAGCGCGTTCCTTTTGTGCGGCACATCGAAGGGGACAAAATCGCTGAGGTCACGCAGTGCGGTCCGTTCCCCGCGCGGAATGACCCAGTTACGAAGTAATTCCAAACGTTCTTCCGCTGAAAGCTTTTGCAATTCGCGGCCGAGCATCGCCGGGACGTTGAGCTGATCGTAATACATGATCGCGCGCGAGTCCGGCCCTTCGGAGATCGGACCGAGGATCTCTAGCGTCTCCTCAATCAAACCGCCTTCCAGCAATACGCCTGCCGCTTGCTGAATCTGCATGTGACGCAGATAGATCAAGTAATCGGCACCGAAGCGTTGATCGCTGATCGGCTTCTCCACCGCCCCTTTCGCCAGTCGCACTGCGTCCTCTGACCGTCCCGCGCGGACATGCTGCCGCGCCGCGGAAAGCCGGAGCCACGGTGAATTCCCTTTCAATCCGGAGTCCTGGGTTAGCGTCGCATCTGCGCGATCCAAAACTACTTCGAGCAAACTCAGCCCCGCCGCCTCGGTCTGTTGATCGCGAACTGCCGCCATCACCGCGTGGCACAGCAGTTCGAGCTGCGGAGCACCGCTGATCTTCTTTGCGTCTTCGGCAAGTGTCTCCAAATGCAGATTCGCCGCGCGGGAATCTTTCTCGGCCACGGCCAATTGCACACTGACGACGCGCGCCAGCCATCCGCCTTTCGGAGATTCCAGCCCCGCCGTGAGCCGTTCGCGCAATGCGTCCGTTTGCTTCGCGAGCACTGTCCACCGGACCAACTCTGCCGAAACGCTTTCCGGCGCGAACAATCGCGCGTTTGGCCGAGACAACATCATCACGTCGTAAGACAACTGCCATTGCGCCGCATACGAAAGAACCTCGCCGCCCGGCTTTTTGTTGGTCGGCAGCACAACCTCGCGAAGGATTTCTGCAACGTCGTTCGGCGGAGCGTTCTTTTCCGCCCACAACTTCGACAGCCTCACGAGGCTTTGTGCAATCGAAGGCGCGTCAGGATCGCTAAATGGCTCTTTAGCTCCCCCGTCTTTGAAAGCCTCCCGCGCTGAATTCAGAGACTTTGCGACGTCACCTTGCTCAGCCTGCTGGGTTGCTTGAGCAAGTTGCGGATAACCCGCAAACCGCGACTGCGGCCTGAACAGCGACTTCAGGAAATCCAACTGAGCCACGGCTGCCTGCGGTTGCATCGCGCAACACGCCGCTGCGATTAACGCCATCAACCAAGACTGTCTGCATCGAGTCATCATGGACTTGTCCTACTCTCTCTTCTGCGCGGCCTCTTGCGCACTGGCTTTTCCGTATTAACTGTTCCGCACTGGCTCTTCCGCACTACGGCGTGGATGAAAGCTGCTGTAGATCTTGCTGATGTTCTCGCAGTCGCCAAGGTAATTTAGTTGGTGCGACTTATCGAGCGAGGCTTCCCAGATTTGTCGGTCTTCCTCATGGGCCGCAATGTTCCAATAGTGAAACCATGCGGAGGCACAGCAAAACTTGGTGGCTCCCCTCCGTCGCAAGTTCTTTCGAACGCCTCGATAGGTCGCACGCCCACTGAATGGTTCTCCGCACTCTTGACTCAAAAAGGTCGGATGTGGAATTCATACCCCCTCCTTGTACTATACGTCTTTAATGGGGTATTGTTATTGCTCCCTACCTGTTGCAGGGGAATGTGAGCCGGTTTTTAGTCCAGTGGTCCCCCGCGGAGAAAGGTCATGATTTCACGCGACGCAAGCAACCCAGCGTATGTCTTCATTCCCGACGACATGGCCGACAAAGTGCCGCAGCTTTATGCGACGGAACGTGACGATGATCCCATTGCCGTGCTGAAGTTCTTCACGCCCGATAGCTCGTGGACTTGGTACGTGACCGAGTACGATCCGAATGAACGTCTATGTTTTGGCCTGGTCATCGGCCACGAAAGAGAGCTCGGGTACTTTTCGCTTGATGAACTTGCAGAAGTTCGCGGCCCGCTGGGATTACCCATTGAACGCGATTTGCACTTCAAACCGTGTCCGGTTTCGCAGTGCAAATAGGCGGTAGGACTCCCTGCCCGGCAATTGTCTGACAATATAACGTCAGTTATCCTAGGTCGGTCTGACGTCTCGAACTCCTTTCGCTGTGGAATGGAACGCGATCGCCATGAACGAAACCCTGGTACGTCCGCGGCGCAGCGACATGGTTGCGGATCGCATCCGTCAGCACATTCTGGACAACAAGCTGCGGCCGGGAGACCGGTTGCCCACTGAACACGACTTCGCCGGTCGACTGGGCGTGAGTCGCCTGGCGGTGCGCGAGGCCACGAAGGCGCTGGGATTTCTCGGGATTGTCGCCGCGTCGCCCCGGCGCGGGCTGACCGTCGGCGAACTCGACCTCGAGCGCGTAACTAAGTTCCTGCAATTTCATCCGTCGGTGCGTAAGACCACGACGGCGCAGTTGATCGATACGCGGATCGTGATTGAAACCGGTGGACTGCCACACGTGGTGCAGCGAATGCGCGACGATCCGACTGTTCACGAACGACTCTCGGCGGCGGCCGGCGAGTTTCGCAAAGCCAAGGATGTTGCTACCTGGATCCGACTCGATATCGCGTTCCATCGGCAACTCCTGGAAGCCAGCGGTCTGACGCCGCTCGTCGCCTTCAACGACTTGTTGGAGATCTTTTTCCGCCGGTTCCGCGAAAGCGTGAAGAAAGCTCAGTGGAAGAAAGGGATCGAAAGTCACTGGCAAATCATCGACGCCTTGCACCGCGGCCAATTGCCGCTGGCTTGCGATTTGGTGAAAAACCACATTGAAAGCCACCGCGACCGCATGGGGAACAAATCGTGAGTCATCGAACGATACTAGGCTCGGTTTCAAAAAGCACTGACCGCCATTGTAGGATGGCCTTCCAAGGCCGGCCTGGGCGGGTTTGCGTGAATAA
>CAZFLF010000533.1:0-5328 GCA_964519825.1 uncultured Pirellulaceae bacterium
CAATGAGGGCCACGTCGGGATGCTCGACCAACGCTGCCCCGACGACTTCACCCCTTCCAGGCAAAAAGTTAAGCACGCCAGGGGGCAATTCGGCTTGCTCGGCGATATTCATCAGCATGGCGGCGGTGACGGACGACTGCTCGGATGGCTTCATCACGACCGTGTTTCCAGTCGCCAGCGCTGCTGCAGTCATGCCGGTGAGGATTGCCAGCGGGAAATTCCACGGTGCGATCACCGCGGCGACACCGCGCGGGACGTATTCGAATCGATTTTCCTCTCCCGGTACGTCGGCCCCCTGGGGTTGCTCCAAGGCCTCGGCTCCGGTGGCGTAAAACTCGCAAAAGTCAATCGACTCGCAGACGTCGCCAATCGCCTCGCGCCACCCCTTTCCGCATTCGTAGACTTCCCACGCCGCCAGTTCAAATAGCCGGTCGCGCATGGCTTGAGCGATGCGGCGCAAGAAGCTTGCCCGTTGAACCGCACCCCGATCCCGCCACGACGAAAACGCCGCCCGGGCAGCGGCCACTGCTTGATTGACATGCTCTCGATTCGCGACACAAACCGTCCCCACCAACCGCTCATGAAACGAAGGATCGAGCGATCGCAGTCGCTCATCGGTTTCGATATGCATACCGCCGATGACGAGCGGATAGTCGCCACCAATTCTTCCCAAGACCTGTTGCAGCGCTTCGTGCATCGCGCGACGGTTCTTCTCAACTGCAAAATCGACTTGCGGCTCGTTGTGGAACGTGGCTGGAATCTGACGAGTGGCGGTAGCAGACATGGTGGGCGACGTCTCCTGGGTCGAGGACTCTTCAGGTGGCGCTTCGGGGGGCGCCAGCAGCTTGTCGATCGCGACATGCTCGACAAATCCCGCACGCACAAACGAATTGTTCGAGGTATTTTCCAACAGTCGGCGCACCAGATACGCCATGCCCGGAATCAGCTCACCGTACGGCATATAGATGCGCAGGCGATGTCCGAGCCTGACGATCGATTGCTTTTCGCCATCGGCCATTCCGTACAGCATTTGCAATTCAAACGCATTATTCGGCAACTCCAAGTGCTCCGCCGTCGCCATGCCGTGGGCGAGCGAGCGGATGTTGTGTGAGCCGAGAGCGGGGCGCAAATACTGCTGATTCCGCATCACAAACCGCGTGGCGCGTTCAAACGCCGCGTCCGTCTCCCATTTCCGCTGGTAGACCGGAATCGGCCAGCCCTCCGCTCGAGCGTGGACCGTTTCGTAATCCCAATAGGCTCCTTTGACCAACCGCACCCAAACCGGTGCGCCGCGCCGCTGCGCCCATTCGACGAGCCGCGCCAAGTCATGGGGAGAGTCGCGTAAATAACACTGAATCACGATGCCAACATTCGTGAAGTCGCGGAACTCGGACTCTGCCAAAACGTGCTGGAAGATATGTAATGTCAAATCCTTCTTCGCATACGACTCCATGTCGACATTTAAGAATGCTCCGTTGCGACGGGCGATTCGCAGCAATTCGCGCAATCGCGATCCGGCACGATCGAGTGACCCAGTGGGATCGATCGGATCGAATCGGCTATCGAGCGCGGAGAGTTTGATGGACAGGTTCATCCGCGGCAAAGGGCCATCCGGGCTTTCGTCCACCTGAGGACGAGCCGGCCACTGATTCACTTCCGGCGCAACGCGCTCGATCAAGTCGACATATCCACGGAAAAACTGCTCCGACTCGGCGTCGCTGATCACTGCTTCGCCGAGAATGTCGAGCGTGAAGGCGCGATCGAGCTCACGTTCGCGGCGCGCGGAATCGACAACCTCGCGAATGTTGGTGCCGGCGATGAAGCGTCGTGCCAGGTCCATCGCACTCAGGGTGGCCAACCGGGCGATGGCGCTTCGCGTAAAGGAAGTATGGCGGCCGATGCCCAACGCGGCCCGCACGGCCCCCGGAAGATTGCCACGCACTTCGTTCAGATACTCGCGCAGGTGCTCGACAACCGCCTCGCTGGTGTGCAGCATCGGCAAGACATCGACGAAACGGAAGAGCTGCACCTTGAGTGCCTCATCGCGCATCGTGAGCTGCATCAACTGGTCGTCCCACCAGCGGCGCTGAAAGACACTGGGTCGATCATCATCTAAATGCGAAAAGAGATGTCGGCCAATTTCGCGCGTCCGAGTGTCAATCGCCGATAATTCGGCGGCCGTGAAATCCGGGATTGCATTCCATTCATTCATGTCCATTTGGAAACGTTTGATTCTTGCACGTTTGAGCGTCTCATGTCTTTCATCCGTGTGCCCACTTAACTAATCCAAGGACAATCGCACACGGATGGAGTCACACGGATGAAGAAGATTCGGCGTATCGCGGCTATGTTTGGAGCGCGTGTTGGATCAATAGTCAGCTCGCGTGTCTAGTGCACTGTCCAACGTGGTTCGATGGATCATCCTTTGGGAGGGCGAGGCTCTTGCCGAGCCGATGCCCGGCGCACAGCTCGGCAGGAGCCTCGCCCTCCCATCCCTCACATCATTTTGGACAAACCACTAAGGCCTGCGCATTGTGCGTGACGGAACGTCCGACAAGGATCGGGGCCGGCTGGCGATTGGCTTGGCGTCGAGCCACTCCATTCGCACGTGGGTTGCCTGGTCTCGGCGCCCCGTCTGCAAGGCGCGTCGCATTTCCGCTATCTGTTCGATGGGAAACTCCGCGAAGAAGGTGATTTGTCCGGCCTGTTTCGCCGCCACGAAGCGTCCGCCAAGCACGATCAACGCATTCTTTTGCGTGGCGGGAATACGTGGGCCGGCATCGATGATTCCGGAAAGGTTGAGTGGATCGGCGGCGAAAATCAGCGTCCACGAATCATCTGTCTGCTGGTCGCGGACTTCGCGCAGCTGTTCGACGGCGTTCTCGGCGGCGAATTGTTCACCGGCGACACCCGACACAAATCGTCCCCCGCGAATCTCACCGCGTAATTCCAGACGGCGCAGAAGCGGGACGAGTTCCTGCCACGCAGGGGCGGAAGCCTCCCGCGCGAGCAGATCACGAAAGATCACACCATATCGCCGGAGTAACAGAAGGCACCACCGCCCGAGTCGCTCTTCGTTGCTGAGCGGCTTCCCGACTTCCCCCGGAAAACGCGACCATCGCCCCGCCGGTGCAGTCATACCTACCGCCACACGCGTCCGTCCATGACGTTGTGAGTTGGACTTTCGTTCCGCGACAAACGATCGGACGGCGGCAAAGCCATCGCACGTGATCAGGCCCCAGGCAGCCAATTCGCGGAGCGCTTCATCAAGATGAGCCGGCAGCAATTGCGAGAGAGCCTTCAGTTCCTGAGAAAAAAGCGCACCACGCGTCGTCAATACGTCGAGCACCCGCTGGGAATGACCACGTAGCCAATCGTACGACACTTCGTCCGATACGACTTCGTCGCCGTTACTTGCTGCAAGATGATCTTGGCCTGACCTGGAGCAAGCGGAGGGACTCACCAGCCACGGTAGGTCCTCGCGCAAGATGAGCGAAATCGGCACGACTCGCGTTAGCGCCATGACCGAACTGCTGGTGCGGTCGTCGCGTTTTGGCTGTCGTAGCCGACCCCACAGGACTTCTCCCGACAGAAAGAGGTGATCCAACCATTGAGGGTCGTAATGAGCGACGCGCGACGCAAGGAGCTGCTTTTCCCAACCGCCGGCCGGCGCCTCGAAGCCTTGCAGCAGGCCAATCGCCTCGCGTAATCCCAACGGGCCGGTCCATTGGGATTCGGTTTGTAAGTGGTGCCGTCTCACCAGAAATCGTACAAAATCTTCCGGAGCGACCGGTTTGATCTTTTTCCGAAGTCCATCGAGCGTCAGGCGATGAATGCGTGCCAGCAATCGGCGGTCACACCATTCGATCGACTTGTCAGTGCCCGAGTTTGACGCGCGCGCCGGCTCCTGAGGCATCTCCTCGCGAATCGCAGATTCGGAGTCGTTCGCTGTATTAGGCGCCACCTGGCCATCGGTGGCTGGCGGGGCGGCGTGCGACGAAAAATATCCACGAAGTATGGTACCGGTGCTCTCGATCGATTCGAGCGCCGCGCTGACTTGGCTCTCTTCCAAAACTAATTCGGCGGCGAGTTGCGCTGCCGTGACGGGACCGCGTACGGCGATCCGGCCGCGCAGCACGTCGATCAACGCGACAGTTGATTCAACCGCCAGGTCCAGTTCCGGTGGCAAGGTCAACGGCGGTTCGACAACAGCGTTCGGGTACAACGCACGGATTGCTGGCCATCGTTCCGCAGCGATCCAAAACCGAGGCGACTCGCCATTTCGCGCTGCAGCGGCTCGACCGTTTTTCACGAGATCGTCGCGCCATTCGGACCAGGGAGCGATTTCATTGTCCAGCAGCACGATCATATTTTGCAAAACATCGTGCAGCTCTTCGCAATCGCGCACCACCGGCCAGGCTTCTTCACGTACCTGAATAATGGCCGCAGGATCCAGCTTCGCCAGATCGCGTACATCTTCGGCGGTAAACGTCCGCCGCGAGGAAACAGCTCGGGTGCGGCGTTCCTCCAGTGGGGCTCCGTCGAGAAACGCATACGGATTGGCGTTCAGGATTTCGTGGCAGAAAGGGGACGGTTCGCGTGTATCGCGAGGAAGCAACTCGACACGCCCCGTGCGCATGTCTTCGAGTAGCCCGATCCAACGGGTCACATCCATCGCTTCGTGGAGGCAGTCGTGCATTGTCTGCCGCACGAGCGGATGGTCTGGAATCTGGACGTCGCCATGATGGTTCTCGAGACAGCCCACCGTTTCGGGAAATGCCGCGGCTAACAAATCATCCGACCGGAAGCGAATCATTTGCGGCGGAACTCGCTTACCGTTCTGTTGCCGGAGAACCGCCAGCGATCGTGTGACATTCCACCGCCAGCGGACTTGGAACATGGGCTGGACGATTACCGCTTGCTGCAACAACTGCTCGCCGTTATGCGGGCCGAGCATCTTGAACAGTGACTCGATGGGAAAACTGTGCTGGGGCGAAAGGGACAAGAGCACGCCGTTGTCAGTCGCGGCGGCTTGCAATTCGAAGTCAAAACTGCGGCAAAAGCGCTTGCGCAGTGCCAGTCCCCAAGCTCGATTAATGCGCTGTCCCAAGGGTGAGTGGATTACAAGCTGCATCCCGCCTGATTCGTCGAAGAATCGCTCGAACACAATCCGTCGTGCTGTCGGCATCACACCGAGCGCCGCAACTTGCGCCTCGATATACTTTGCGGCTTGCTCCGCCGAGTGGTGCGTCGCGCCACAATCTTCTTGCAGGCGCTGGGCCACAGCGGCCAAGGAATCGCCGTGGGCTTGCCATTCCGCGACGTCGG
>CAZFLF010000534.1:0-5328 GCA_964519825.1 uncultured Pirellulaceae bacterium
GTCGCGCCCGGCATGAGCGCCAACGTTCCCGACGCCGACTTCGCGCGGCGCGCGACGTCGAGACAGTACTGTTGCAGATCATGAACTTGGGCAATGGACATAGGCTTTCCTGGGCGATTGCGCCGAAACGTCAACTTCACTCCAGTAGAAGAATGCTTGAGCTTCGAGCGTCCATCGTCTAGCGCAGACGCTTTCAGGTCGGGCGGCGAAGAATAGGGCGGCGAAGTATCCGGAAATCGGACCGTATCGTCAATGTCGTCCGACGGGCGATGCTAGCACTTCTACCTGGGGCGATAATCAAATCCTCGCACTCCTAACTTTAATCGATACACCGCTTCATGGGCCGCCACTGTGACGTACAGCGCATCACCATGAAAGTGACAATTGGTCGCCTTCAATCCGCCGGCGTCGTACTGCCGCAGCAGTTTTCCCGAGGGGACTTCCACGACATTGACAATTCCGCCAATCCCCATGCCGACGTACAGCCGACCGTACTCGTCAAAAATCATACCATCAGGATCGTACTGCCCTCCTCGGACACCGTCACTATCCGCCTCCGGAAACTCGATCAGAACCCGGTCGTTGCTCACCGTTCCATCCGCGGCTAAGTCGTAGATCATGATCCGGAACCGCCGGCCTTCTGCCACGCACAGATACTTCTTGTCGGGTGAGACGGCGAGTCCCTTCGGGAAGGCGAGCCCCGTCGCGGCACGGCTCACTAATCGACTGCCGATGTCGTAACGGTACACCGAGCCGATCGGCTTCTGCTCACTCGAGCCGCCCGGGTCGGAAAAGAAAATAGCGTTGGGATTGCTGAGTGCGACCTCGTGGATGGAAATAAAACGAGAACCTTCGTATCGCTCTGCGAGGACATCGACCTGCTTGCCATCTGGGGCAATCCGCAACAGCCGTCCTGCTCCGGCATCCGCGGCAACTATCGAGCCTTCGCTGTCGACTTTAAGTCCGTTGGCTTGCGGCACGCGACCCTCGCACGGAGCAACCGCGGCTAAATCACACCAAATTGAAGCTTCACCCGCGGGCGTAATGCGGCCGATCTTGCCCAGGCTGCGATAATTCACGACGTACAAATTCCCCGCATTGTCGAACGCCGGTCCCGCAGCGAATTCAAAACCAGTTGCATAAAGAACGGGTTTGACGCTGAACGACTTGGGTAACTCAGGCGGTTCGTCGCCACGCACGGAACTTGCCAGAACGGCCGCCGCGACGAACAGCAATGGTCGGAAATGGTGCGACATGTTTTGAATTGTATAGCGCTTCGGAGTGGGGTTGTGGCGAAACACTCCTAATCAGCCCAGGCGGCCGGTCTCCGATTCGAACGTCCACCGTTCCAGATCTCCGCGAGCGAATTCCCATTATGGCTTCACACCAGGTGGCGATGGCTCAAACGCCAATGGGTGTTCCGAAAGTGGTTCGACAATCCGAATCGACAGTTTGCCAGCCAACAAATCGTCAATCACGCGACCAATGACTTCCGCGCGCCACCCGATGCCTAGAGCGGGGAGCGAATCGGGAGCTTCAGGCAATCCGAGTCGGTGGGCGACTAATTCACGCACGTCGTCCACGGTTCCTACGATGCCAGGCGCGAGATCCATCGAGCGGCAAATACTGGACAACGCGCAACTCAGAAACTGCCCCAACATGACCAACTGCGGCGAAGTGCGCCCCTTGGAGCGATTGAATTTTGGGAGCTCGGCATCGCCAAGATCCAATGCTCGCTGGATCGCCGCTGCAATGTCCGGCAAATGTCGCTGCAAGTGACGGAATTCCAAACCACGCAGGGCGCGGATTTGTTGGATGTCCGCCGACTGGCGGCGAGCCAATTCGATGATCAAGTCATCGCGCAGCAGTCGCTTGGGTGGGCAATTGCGTTGGCGGGCTTCCGCGTCGCGCCATTCGAACAACTCGCGCACTATCGCCAGCTGGCGGCCGGATAAGCCCGATAAGCCCGACACACGACGCCAGGTCGGGCGTCCCAGTGACGCCTCAACATCATCCTGCCATTGTGCCAGCTCGTTGTCGTACCAGGAGCGACGGCCTAGTCGGTCGAGACGCGCCCGCAACTCGTCCCGGACTGGTTCGAGGAATGCGACGTCTTGCACTGCATATTCCAGCTGACGCCGCGACAATGGCCGCCGGCGCCAATCGGTTCGCGTTTCCCCCTTCGGCAGCGTCTGACCGAGCAGCCGGGAAATCAGGTTGGAATAAGACACGGGGTATTCCAGTCCGACGAAGGCGGCGGCAATCTGCACGTCGAACCACCCGGCCGGACGCTGGTTGATCGCCGCAACGCAGAACCGGAACTCTTCGCGACCGGCATGGACGATGGTCTCATGTCCCGCTGCGGCCAACCAGCGCCAAAAGGGAGCGAGATCGTCGATCTCGAATGGATCGATCATCGCCATTTCGCCGTCTACCGCCACTTGAATCAAACACAGTTCCGATCCGTAGGTATCTTCCGAAACAAACTCTGTATCGAACGCGATACAATCCGCGTCGGCATGAGACCGGCAGAAGTCGGCCAAAGCCTGATCGGTGGCAAGATACTCGTATTGCACTGGGCCTCGGATTGTTGTTGAACCGCGTGGGAAGGAAGAAGAGGTGCAGTTTCAAAGTTTGAACGCCTCCGCCCGCGAGGCAAGGCGAGGGTCACACGACGCACCGCGTCGTGAAGACCCACGAGAATAGTAGTTTGGCGGGCGCTTGATTGCCACACAAGAGAGACTGCGCGCTGCCGCCGACATTGGCCCCGAGCGTCCTAGAGTTACTCCCGGCGGATCACGGCTCCAACCGTGATTTGCTACATTACTCGCCGGTTCAAAAATAACATGACCTGAGTTGCGGTGCGAAAACGTGAAACGCGAAGTCTGGTTAAAGACGAACCGCCGGGCGTACCTGCTGTTGGCGATCCCGCTGGCCAGCGCCGTGATTGGCTGTGCGCTGCTCTGCCTGCTGGTCCACTCGCGGTTTTGGTTTTGGACGAGCGCGGTCGTTCTCGTCGCGTCGGCTGTGTGGCTGTCACTGATCCTGATTCGCGCCCGTCAGCCGCGGTTGGCGTACACCGACGGCAGGCTGCTGGTTTATTTGCGGGGCCTGCGACCGATTCAAATCCCGATTGACCTTGTCGAGTGTTTCTTTCTGGGACAAGGGCTGAGTCTGTTGCCGCGATCCCTGGCGGGACAACATGGCGAGGCCACGGAAACGGCGACCATTGTTGTGCGGTTGGCGGAAGCCGCAACGGAATGGAGTCATTTGGACGTGCGGTCCTCGTTGGGGCAGTGGTGTGAAGGTTACATCACGATTCGTGGAACGTGGTGCGAAACGTTGAACGGCGAACTGGTGGCGAGCCTGAATCACCGGTTGCTGGGCGCCCATCGGGCCCTGAAGCGGGCGTCGAACGAGATGGTCTCCGCATGACAAAGCTTTTGGTCAGCGTGCGCAATGTCTGGGAAGCCGGCGAGGCACTGGCCGGTGGCGCTGAAGTAATCGATGTTAAGGAGCCCCGACATGGTTCTCTGGGAGCGGCCAGTCCCGAAATGAGGAACGCGGTGCGACTTGCCGTGCATCCGGCCGGATCTATTACTTCAGCAGGTTTGCCATCCCCCTCGCGAAGCGCAGTGCCGCTCAGTGCCGCGCTCGGCGAATTGCTTGAATACCGCGATGCCACCGCCGCTACCCAACTTGACGGTTATGCCTATGCCAAAGTTGGATTGGCCGGTTGTGGTCTGATCGACGATTGGCAACAGCGATGGAGAGGGTGGATCGCAGATTTGCCGGCGGCAACCGCGTCCGTCGCTGTCGTCTACGCGGACTACAGGGCGGCCCATGCACCGACGCCGTGGCAAATTCTCGAGGCAGCGATCCAAACGCCGGTCCGCACTCTCTTGGTCGACACGCACGACAAGTCGTCGGGCGACGTCTTGGAGCGAATGACCGCGTGTGAATTAGCGGATGTCATTGCCGGCGCGCGCACTGAAGGGTTCCAAGTCGCACTCGCGGGATCGATCACGCTTGACAGGCTCTCGGAGGCGTTGCGGTTCGATCCCGATTGGATTGCAGTGCGTGGCGCGGTCTGTCGTGGCGGTCGCGATTCCGTCCTTGACCGCGAATTGGTTAAACGCTTTGTCGAGCGCTTGTCAACACCCCGCGAACCGGATGCGACAGCGCGGCGCGGCGGGATGATTGACTCGGTCACCAACCGCACCTAGGGTGCTCCTCTTTGATGCTGTCGGCGTTCGCCGTGGATCGAGTTTGGGACAGGTCGAGGTATTCCAAGAGTGGATGGACATTCTGCATGACGTATCCACTCGAGAAGAAGATTGTGTTGTTCACGTCCGGTTACGTTCAAACAGGGCTTGTGACTCCTTGTCCTCTTCACAGGTGTAAAGGAGGTGACTGTGACGCACTCGGTGCTGGACGCCATTCGGGCGGGAATATGGGACTTCGAGCCAATTAGTTCACAACATGATGATTTCGAAGCAACCGAGGCTTTGCCCGGCTCCAGCGAGAAGCTGGCAGTGTTGACCCACCGCGTCGCGCAGGGGTTGCCACTCTGGCACCCGGCCGACCGTCGAACCTGCGATGACTCGACCGCGGACTAACAGGGTTCACGACTATCGCTCGCCGGCGTCAGCCTTCGTTGCCGCCGGCGAATTCGTTTCTTGGCATGGATATGAGCCTGTGGGTTCGCAAGTTCAGCCACCAGCCACCCATTTTTTCAAGACTGCACCAACACCGGCAACGGCTAGGTCACGCGACGTGAACTTGCTAGGTTGTGGGTCTCATTGAGCGTTTTGACTTCCACGAAAAGGAACTCGCTATGCCCGCGTTTCAGGTGACCGTGCCGCACGGACTAGGCAAAGAGCAAGCCGTCGAGCGCCTCAAGGTATTCCTGCAAAAGGTCGCCGAGCGGTACAAGGACCAAGTCAGCAAGATGGAAGGAAATTGGGTCGACAATGTTTTGACGTTTGCCATGACGACATATGGATTCACCATCTCGGGAAAACTGACTGTTGACGATTCCTCAGCGCAACTGGCCGGGCAATTACCGTTCGCAGCGTTGGCATTCCGAGGCAAGATCGAGAAATCGATCGCCGATGAGTTGAAAAAGGAATTGGGATGAAAGCCGTCACGCTCCGTCGTGTCGAAACTTGGAATTCCATAGGACGTATGTGACCCATAAGTCGTATAGGACCTATGAGTCCCATACGTCCCATTGAGTGCCAGAGTTTCGTCATAACAGCGTGACGGCTACGAGATCATTTGTCGGCCAAAGTGATCCGCAGCCGCAGTCCTTCGAGTTGAATCGTC
>CAZFLF010000535.1:0-5326 GCA_964519825.1 uncultured Pirellulaceae bacterium
GATGGGAGGGCGAGGCTCCTGCCGAGCTGGAACCATCTCCAGCTCGGCAGGAGCCTCGCCCTCCCGAATGACATTCCACAATTGACAGGTTGCTTACGTCCAGCCACGGTCTCACAATGCGCCGGCGATCTAGTGTCGTAACCTCGTAGATGTGAGCCGTCGCTTATGAACACTGCATTCTCGCAACGATTTATCAGCGTACTGTGCGCATTGGCGCTGTCAGGTACGCTGATGGTTCATGGCCAGGACGCTGCCGAGTCGCCAAAAAAGCAGGAGCGGACGACTTCGTCCGCTGCGGCGATCAAGAACGCACGGACCCCCCGTGATGAAGCCGATCTGCGATTCTGGCTGGAGAACATGGTCTGGCACCACCGGTTCTCGATCGAGGAGATTACTGCGGCGACGGGCTTGGATGCGGAAGCAATCAAGATGGCGCAGGCGCGGCTCGGAATCACCCCCGACTCCAAGCCGCGGCGGCCGATTGATCCGCCGCTGCTCGTGCTGCCGTACCCCGGTGGGCGTCATCCGCGACTGGGATTTCTAGACGGAGCAGTGGACCCGCAACGCGAAACCAAGCTCAGCGTTTTCACGCCGTGGGACGACACGAGCTATGTCGTAATCGACGTTCCCGAAGCGGTCTGGTCCAATCTCGGACTGACCTACCTGGCCCATACGCATGTGGACACCATCTGGACTAAGCAGGGGGTGGCGCTGCCCAAACTGGAATGGCGGCGTTTCCCCGACGGTAGCTTCTCCCTGCAACGCCCGCTGCCCAACGGAATCACGTTTGGAGTCGAGGCCATACCGCATCGCGATCACGTCGAGTTCCGAATGTGGCTGCACAATGGGACGCCGCAGCCATTGTCCGGGATGCGCGTGCAAATGTGCGCGATGCTGGGATACGCCCGGGGCTTCGAGGCACAGACCAAAGAGAACAAGGTAATCGCTTCGCCATTCGCCGCCGCTCGTTCCGCGGACGGTAAGCGTTGGGTGATTCAGGGGTGGGAACCGATCCAGCGGGCCTGGGACAATCCCCCTTGCCCGTGTATTCACGCCGATCCCAAGATTCCTGATTGTGCTCCGGGTCAGACGCACGAAGTGAACGGTTGGCTATCCTTCTACGAAGGAGAAGACGTACGGAGCGAGTTCGAACGCATCACCAAAATATGGCGGCCTCTGGAACGCGTTTCGATCGAAGGACAGATCATCGACGCGGAAACTCGCCAGCCGCTCCCCGCGCGGTTGTATTTGCAGGGCCAGGATGGTTCGTGGCATTTCGCCGAATCGACCAGCCCCGACGGCACCGCGGTACGCTACGACAAGAAGAACTGGCTGAACGCGCGGGCGATCGAGCGTCACACGACGCTGTCGGCGCATTCATTTCGAGCTTTGCTGCCGCCAGGCAAGTACACGATGACCGTCGAGCGGGGGAAGGAGTACTCGCCGCTGATTCGCGAGCTCGACGTCGGCCGCGATCCGCCGTCGATCGAGTTGCCGCTACGGCGCTGGGTCGACATGGCCGCGCGCGGCTGGTTCAGCGGAGACACGCATGTCCATCGCCCCTTGGCCGAGTTGCCGAACCTGGTCATGGCCGAGGATCTGAACGTGGCATTCCCGTTCACGTATTGGGTGACGCAAGCGTTTAAACCTCCGGCCCAGGGCGATCGGACACTGGCTGCCGACGCCGCCGCGCCAGCCGAGTTGATTCGCGTGGATGACACTCATGTCATCTGGCCGCGGAACACGGAATGGGAGATCTTCTCAATCAACGGTCGCCCGCACACGCTTGGTGCGATCTTCGCGCTGAATCACAAAACGCCATTCACAGCCGGCATCCCTCCTATCGCACCCATTGTCGAACAAGCCCGCCGCGAAGGTGCCTTGTTTGACATGGACAAACACGACTGGCCATTTGCCATTGCATTGCCGCCGCTGCTTGGCGGACCACTCTATGAACTGGCGAACAACCACATGTGGCGAACCGAGTTTGGCTTCACTAAATGGAACACACCCGCACCGGCTTGGATGGGACTTCCCAATGAGGGCCGGCAGGGGGGAGAACGAGATTGGATCGAATATACGCACCGCACGTACTGGGCACTGCTCAATTGCGGCCACCGGCTCAACCCGACTGCCGGGACGGCAACTGGAGTCCACCCGGTACCGCTGGCCTTCGGACGCGTCTATGTTCATCTGCCGAGCGGATTCAGCTACGACGGCTGGCTGCAGGGGCTGGCCGCGGGGCGCAGCTTTGTCACAACCGGACCCATGCTGATCTGCAAGCGCGGCGATGACGCGTTGCGCGGTACCATTCTTAGCCAACAGCCTGACGTCGATGTTGAGATCATCGTCAACGGGCGAATCATCGAAACCTTCCGGCCCGCGGGACGACGTACGGCCGAAGGTGGTTGGGAAGCCACGTTTCATCGAGAACTGAAGCCAACCGGCACGCACTGGGTTGCCGTGCGGGTTTGGCAGAAATCGCCGCAGGCTCCGGGCGCGGACCGCTGGCGGTTTGCACACAGTGCTCCGGTCTGGCGCGATGTCGCCGGCCAGCCTCTGCGACCAGGCAAGGATGAAGCGGAGTTTCTCGTTCAACGGGTGCGCGATGAAATCGCACGCAGCCGCGATCTGTTGCCACCGGCCGCGCTCGACGAATACCAAGCCGCTTTGAGCAATTACGAAACGGCGCTACGCGCGGCGTCGCAGTGAAGGTCATACAGATTGACCGTCACCGTCGCACCAGCCGGATAGCCTTCGCAATTGTCTGGGATCACGACGAAGCCATCCGCGCGCGTCGTGGAGCTAAGCACCGAAGCTCCGGCGATCGCCAGCGGTTCGACCTCACCATCGACGATTTTGACCCGCGCGTAGTCGAGTCGCCCAACGGTCGACACGAGTTTCCGTCGGAGCCGCAAATTCGTGGGACGATACGGCCAGGTAGCGGCACGACCTCCCAACACTCGAATCGCTCGTCCGGCGAAAAAATCGTAGGCGCACAGACAGGAAACGGGATTACCCGGCAGCAGGAATACCAGTCGGCCGTCGAGCTGTCCCATGCCGGTTGGGCTGCTCGGACGCATTGCGACGCCGTGAATCGCCAATTCGCCGTGTCGTGCCACGAGAGTCGGAGCATGATCCTCCTGCCCGACACTCGATCCTCCCGACACAATGACCACATCCGCTTCGTCACGCAAAGCCGCCAGGATCGCGGCCGGCTCGTCCGGCACGATGCCCGGGTTGATTGGCAGGCCTCCATCGCGGGCAACCAGCGCTGCAAGCATCGGTCCATTCGCGTCCACGATGCGGTGCCCCGCCGGTCGCGAG
This sequence comes from uncultured Pirellulaceae bacterium, assembly GCA_964519825.1. Classification (GTDB taxonomy): domain Bacteria; phylum Planctomycetota; class Planctomycetia; order Pirellulales; family Pirellulaceae; genus CAZFLF01. The sequence goes on from CAZFLF010000535.1 coordinate 3,328, forward strand.
CCGGTTGGCAACAGTTCATTTCCCGTAATGACGATTCGCACGCGCGGGGAGCGCACGACGGAGATACGCCCAATCCCAATCGACGACAGCACGCCTAGATCTTGCGGACGAAGCACGCGGCGTGCTGGCAGCACCTCCGCGCCGGTTGCAACGTCTTCCCCTCGCCGGCCGATATTCTTGCCCGGAGAGACTTCGTCGAGTGCGAAAATGCGTCCCTCTGCCCACTCCATTTTCTCCGCCGGCAAGACCGCGTCGGCGCCTGGCGGGATCGCCGCGCCAGTCATGATCGTCGCAGCCTGTCCGTGCCCAACGACGAACGTCGGCTGAGTGCCGGGGAGCACCTCTCCGACGATCGCCAGCGGTAGTCGGTTGTAGACCGAGGCGCCGAGCGTATCGTCCGCGCGCACGGCCACGCCGTCCATCATCGACCGGTCAAAGAGTGGCACGTCGTAAGCACTGAGGACGTCGCACGCTAGAACGCGTCCCCCAGCGCACGACAAGTCAATTTCTTCTGCCGACAGCGTCGTCAGCTTGGAATCCAGCCACGACCAGGCATTCGCGACGGTCGTGCGACTGGCAAAGCCGCGCATCCGTACATCGTCGAACGGTCGTTGGCTCGAGGATTGTTCTTGGGGGGACATCGGATTCGTTCGCCCAGACTGGGATCGGCCGGAACTGCGTTACCCGGATACTCCATCGGTAAGTCGTGGTTATCATAGTCGCTCCCTCGTTGGCCAAAACGTTAGTCCGAAAGTTTCGCATGGATATTCCTTCACTGGTACTTCGCCTGGACAATCCGGCCGAAGCCGCATCGTGGTTGCACGGTTGGGGCCTGGAGAACGTCGCGCGAGCGCAGGGCAATCTAGTTGCGATGGCCGAGGGAGGGATCACGCTAGACCTGTTGGCAGTCATCGTCGATCAATTATTCGAGATTCTGCCGCGGCTCAGTGATCCAGACATGGCCCTCAACAACCTGGAGCGATTCGTTCTGGCGACGCGCAGCCCGCTCGCGTTGGGAGGGTTGTTCGAACGCGACCGAGAAGCGCTCCCCACTCTCTTGCAAATATTTTCCAGCAGCCAGTATCTGGCCGATTGGTTGATCCGCGATCCGGAAAGTTACGATCTGCTGCGACTTACGGAAGGGCAGCCCGTCGCGCGGGAGGTGCTGGTCAGTGAAATCTGCAGCGAAGCGGCGTCGCTGAGTGACGACCGGCACGTGGTCACCGCGCTCCGTCGTTACAAATATCGCGAAACATTGAGGATTACGTATGGTGATTTGGTCCGCAAACTGCCAATCGACGTCGTGACAAGGCAGATTTCCTATCTGGCCGACGCGATTTGTGAGGCGGCGGTTCAAACGGCGCGGCGGACCTTGGAAGCGAAACGCGGCGTGCCCCGTTTGCCCGACGGTCGCCGCGCCCAATTCGTGGTGCTCGCGCTGGGCAAGCTCGGCGGTTGCGAGTTGAATTATTCCAGCGACGTTGACCTGATCTTTCTTAGCGACGGCGAAGGCGAAGGAAAAACCGACGGCGAGCGATCGATATCGAACCAGGAGTTCTTTGAACGCCTGGCGCGAAGCGTCGTAAAGCTGCTCTCCGAGCCAACTGATTTGGGCGCGGCGTACCGGGTTGATCTGCGGCTCCGACCGGACGGCGATCAGGGATTGCCGGTAGTTACGTTGGAAAATGCGCTGCGATACTACGACGTCTACGGCCGCACTTGGGAACGCCAAGCGTTCGTCAAGGCCCGCCCGATCGCCGGCGACATCGACTTGGGACGACATTTCCTCAATCAACTCGAACCGTGGATTTATCGACGTTATCTCAGTCGGGCCGATATCACCGGCATTAAGGCACTGAAACGCCGAATCGAGCACCGCGCGCGGCGCGACGGTAACAATGAACGCAACGTTAAAACGGGGCACGGCGGTATCCGCGACATCGAGTTCGTGATCCAGTTCCTGCAACTGCTCAACGGCGGGGACCAGCCGAAGATTCGA